>JALZAO010000325.1 GCA_030948305.1 Pseudomonadota bacterium | reverse complement strand
ACGGCAAGGCGCGCTGGAGCTGCCGTACGCACGTTGCCAAGGTCGCGCAGGATAATCGGCTCACGATCGCACCGCTGGCCAACCTGCCGATCGTGCGTGACCTGGTGACCGACATGCGCGAGTTCTTCGACAAGTGGGCGCGGGCCAAAGGCCAGTTCTCGCCGACGGCGACGCGCCGCGATGATTTCGCGCGGGTCGCTCCCGCGTCTCCCGCCCGGAAGGAGATCGATGCCGCCATCGAATGCATCGGGTGCGGTATCTGCTATGCGTCGTGCGATGTCGTGGCATGGAATCCCGCCTATCTGGGTCCGGCGGCGCTCAACCGTGCGTGGACGCTGGTCAACGACAGCCGCGATGGCGATCAGGCCGCGCGGCTCGCCGCGGTCGCCGGCGATGCCGGCTGTCACGCGTGCCACACGCAGTCGACCTGCACCGAGCGTTGTCCGAAGCTCTTGTCGCCCACGGCGTCCATCGCCGGACTCAAGCGCGCGACCGCGCGCGCCGCGCTCAAGGGAGAGCTGTGAGCGCGCGCTCGGAAACGATGCTGTGGATCGCGCAGCGTGCGACTGCGGCGTTGCTCGCGCTGTGCGTTCTCGTCCATCTTGCCACCATGATCGTCGCGGTCAGGGGCGGTCTGACCGCGACCGAGATTCTCGGCCGCACGCGCGGCAATGTCGGGTGGGCTATGTTTTATGGCGTGTTCGTCCTTGCTGTCGCGATTCACGCACCGATCGGATTGCGCACCGTGGCCGGAGAATGGCTGCAATGGCGCGGGCATGCCGCCGATGCTTGCTGCGTCGCCATCGGCGTGCTGTTGCTGGCGCTGGGCGGTCTCGCGGTGGCCGCGGTGACGCTATGACGCTCCACACCTGGCGCAATCGCGATCATCCGGCGTATTGGGCGTCGATCGTGCATCGCGTCACGGGTATCCTTCTGGCGCTCTTTCTGCCCCTGCACTTCCTGGCGCTGGGGACGGCGCTGTCGGGCGACGCGTCGCTGGACGGTTTCCTCGCCTGGACCGATCGCCCCTGGGTCAAGGCGTCCGAAGTCGCGCTGGTGGCGCTGCTTGCGGCGCACCTGACCGGAGGCTTGAGGCTGCTCTTTATCGAGTTTGTCGGCTGGCAGCGCGGATCGCAGGGAATGTTGCTCGCCGCCGCCGGCGGCGCCGCGGCGTGTTGCGCGCTGGCATTCGCGCTCAATTTGTTTTAAAGCCCGTGTAGAGATACGTTAACGCCATGCGCATCGACCCCAAAACCATCGAGAACGTCGCCAAGGAGCTCTACATCCGGGCGCTGAAGATCCTGCCTCCCGACGTCAAGCGCGGCTTCGACGCACTGGCGGCAAAGGAGACCGCGCCGACGGCGCAGAACGTTCTGGGGACGATGATCAGGAACATCTCGGTTGCCGAAGCGACCGACAATCTCCTCTGCCAGGACACGGGAATCCCGATCTACAACGTGACCATCGGCCGGGGCGTTCAATTCGGCGACGGCGACGGCACGGCGCTCAAGGCGGCGATACGCAAGGGTTGCGAGCGCGCGACGCGCGAGCATCCGCTGCGCTCGTCGATCGTGCATCCCTTGACGCGCAAGAACGAGCACACCTCGTGCGGCATCGGCGTTCCGGTGATTCATATCGATCACGGCGACGCGGCCGAGGGCGTCAAGGTGGAAATGATTCCCAAGGGCAGCGGGTCCGAAAACAACTCCTGGCTCAAGATGGCGCTTCCCGCCGAGGGCGTCGACGCGATCAAGACTTTCGTCGTGGATTGCGTGCTAGACGCCGGTGGCAAGACCTGCCCGCCGACGATCATCGGCGTCGGGATCGGCGGCACCGCGGACTTGTGCGTCCACCTGGCCAAGATCGCCGCGACGCGTGCACTTGGAACGCAATGCTCGGATCCCGAGGGCGCCAAGCTCGAGACCGAGCTCTCCGAAGCGGTGAACCTGCTCGGTGTCGGGCCGCAGGGCCTGGGCGGCGATTCGACCGCATTCGCGGTGCATGTCGAGCTAGCCGCGACGCACATCACCATGAATCCGGTCGCGGTCAACATGCAATGTCATTCCGCGCGCAGGGCCAGCGCGACCATCACCGATGACGGCGTGACCTACGGATTCTAGCGCCATGACGCATCACGACTTGACGACGCCGATCACCGAAGCACACGCGCGCGCGCTGCGCGTCGACGACACCGTGACGCTGCAGCGCACGCTCTACGGCATACGCGATGCGACGCAGATCGCGATGTTCGATCGCGGCCGGACGACGCGATTCGATCTTGCCGGGCAGGCGGTCATCCACACCGCCCCCAACGTCAAGAAGGTCGAACCTTCGCCGCAGCATCCGACCGGTTACGCCCCGGTTTGCATCGGTACCACCACCTCGGCGCGCATGGAACGCTTCACGCGGCCGCTCATGCAGCAGCACGGGGTGCGCCTTATCATCGGCAAGGGCGGCCTGGGCGCCGCCTCGCTGGCCGCATTCGGCGAGCTGGGCGGAGCGTATCTGGCGATCACCGGCGGCACCGCGGCGCTCGAGACGACATGGATCGAAGCGATCGAGGACGTCGATCTCGACGATCTGAATCCGGAGAGCCTGTG
>JALZAO010000324.1 GCA_030948305.1 Pseudomonadota bacterium | reverse complement strand
GATATAAGGATCGGCCAGCGTCGACGCGGTCGGCGCCAGCGCCAGCCACAGTCCCATAACCAGGCCGAGCAGCGTGCCGATGACGAATGCAAGCAATGTTTCGAACAGTGTCACGCCGAGATGCAGGTAGATGCTGCCGCCGGCAAACCAGTTCCAGATGCGCTTGAAGACTTCCTGCGGCTGCCCGAAAAAGAATTTGGCGCGTGTCGGATCGTCGAAATAGAACGGTGGGATGAGGCCCGGCTCGGTCATCAGGTACCAGAAGCCGAACAAGCCGCTTAGCAACAGCGCGTGATACAGCGCCAGCCGCGCGGGCGACGAGCGCAGGCTCGGCCGCCTTGCGGTGGCCGCGGTTTGCGGCGGCGCGTCCGCATCGTTGCCGGGCCCGCTAATTTTTCTTGCTTTGCGCATAGCCCTTCAGCACCTCGTCCTTCATCACGTGCCAGATATCGGTGTGCAGCTCGACGAAGCGCGGCGTCATTCTGATTTCGTTGACGTCGCGCGGACGCGGCAGATCGATGATGAACTCGCCGATCGGCCTCGTTGCCGGGCCGGCCGACAGAACGATCACGCGGTCGGACAGCGCGATCGCCTCCTCCAGATCGTGGGTGATGAACAAGACGGACTTCCGGTCAGCCGACCAGAGATCGAGCAGCTCGTTTTCCATCAGCTGCCGCGTCTGTACGTCCAGCGACGAAAACGGCTCGTCCATGAGCATGATCTCGGGATCGAGGATCAGCATTTGCGCCAGCGCGACGCGTTTGCGCATGCCGCCGGAGAGCTCGTGCGGATAGCGCTTCTCGAAGCCCCGCAATCCCACGCGACCGAGCCATTCGTCGGCGCGCCGCTCTGCCTCGCCCTCGGGCACGCCTGCGAATTCGAGTCCGGCGAGAACGTTGTCGCGCGCGTTGCGCCACGGCATCAACGATTCGGCCTGGAACATGTAGCCGGCGCGGCGATTGATGCCGGAAAGCGGCGAGCCCTGCACGCGCACATTACCCGACGAGGGTTGCAGCAGTCCGGCCGCGACATTGAGCAGGGTCGATTTGCCGCACCCGGTCGGTCCGACCACCGAGACGAACTCTCCCGCGCCCACGGCGAGTGTCGTGTCCTTGACCGCGGTATAGCGCTTGCCGCTCTTCTCGCGCGATGCAAACGCGCACGTCACATGGTCGAGGACGAGCGCCGGCGCTCGCTCCGTCGCAGCAGGGTTCATCGTGGAGAGACGTTGCTAGCGCTTGTACTTGGCCATTGCCTTTTGAGCGTAGCTGTTGTCGTATGTTTGCGCGAGCTTGATCTCGGCCGGCTTCACCGCGGGATTGAACGCCGCCAGGTACTTGAGCGTGTTCTGCGCGCCCGCCTCGTTGAACAGTCCGTCCGGCGAGAAGGCGTCCTTCACCTTGTTGTAGCTCGCGAGATAAGCTTCTCTGTTGTTCAGCAGATATTCAGGCGGCACCGTGGAGAGGACCTGGTCCGGCGTTGCACGCTGCAGCCATATAAGCGCGCGCACCATGGCGTTGGCCAGTGCCTGAACGGTGTTGGGGTTCTTCTGAATAAAGCTGATCGGCGCGTACAGCGCCGCAGCCGGCATGTCGGCGCTGCCGAACACGGCCTCGGTGCCCTTGGCGGTGCGCGTGTCGGCAATGAGCGTCACTGCGTTGCTCATTTCGAGCATGGTCATCACCGGGTCGACGTTGGACACCGCGTCGATCTGGCCGGTGGTCATGGCTGCGATGGCGCCCGCGGAGGTGCCGACGCCGATGAACGAGACATCCTCGCCCTTGAGGCCGTCCTTGGCGAGCAAATGCAGCACCATCCGGTTGGTGCTCGACCCCGGTGCGCTTACGCCGATCTTCATGCCCTTCAGATCCTTGGGCGACTTGTAGCTGGCCGCCTTGGATTTGGCGATGCCCACGGAAATCGCCGGATAGCGCCCTTGCAGCACGAAGCCCTGCATGTTGAGACCCTTGGGCTGCTGGTCAATGGTGTTTTCCCACGCCCCCGATACCACGTCCGCGCTGCCGCCAACGACGGCTTGCAGCGCTTTCGACCCGCCGTCGAAGTCGCTGATCTCGACGTCGAGCCCCTCCTCCTTGAAGTAATTGAGCCGCTCGGCGATGGTCAGCGGCAAATAATAGAACCCGGACTTGCCGCCCACGGCGATGCTGACCTTGGGCTTTTCGATCTTGCCTTGCGCGTGCGCCGCGAACGGCAGCATCGAGGCGAGCGTCACGCACGCGGCGCATGCGAGTTTGCTAAACGGTGTCATGGGTTCCTCCAATGGCACAACGGTTGATTCAGGCGCGCTCGGATATCGTCATTCCCGCGACGCGCTTTTTTGGCGACGCCATCACCTATTTTGGTAATTGTCCGTATTGGGGCAGATGCTCCGCTCACTTACGGCGCTGCGCGAGCGGCGATGCTCACACAGCGATGCTTGACTGTCAACGAACCGGCGCCACGTCGACTTCGCGCGGCGCCGGATGCAGGTCGGTCGTCTTGCCCGCTTTGACGACCTGGCCCGGAAGCTCGTGTCCGACAATCTCGCCCAGGCGCCGCGATGTCGCGAGCAACAGGTCGAGATCGACTCCGGTGTCGTAGCC
>JALZAO010000323.1 GCA_030948305.1 Pseudomonadota bacterium | reverse complement strand
CTCGACGCCAAGCTCAACTTCGACGTCAATGGATTGTTCCGGCATCCGGACATCGTGGAAATGCGCGATCTCGACGAAGAGGATCCGGCCGAGATCGAGGCGTCCAAGTTCGAGCTTTCGTACATTTCGCTCGACGGCGACATCGGCTGCCTGGTCAACGGCGCGGGCCTGGCGATGGCGACGATGGATACGATCAAGCTCTACGGCGGCTCGCCGGCCAACTTTCTCGACGTCGGCGGCGGCGCGACCGCGGAAAAAGTGACCGAAGCGTTCAAGATCATGCTCACGAATCCCGATCTCAAGGCGATCCTCGTCAATATTTTCGGCGGCATCATGAAATGCGACACCATCGCCACCGGCATCGTCGCCGCGGCACGCGAAGTCCAGCTCAACGTTCCACTGGTCGTTCGCATGAAAGGCACCAACGAGGATTTGGGCCGCAAGATACTCGCCGAGTCGGGCCTTCCCATCATCAGCGCCGACAACATGGCTGAGGCGGCGGAGAAGGTCGTAGCCGCGGCGAAGGGCGCGGCCAAGGTTTCGGAATGAGCATTCTGGTCAATAAGAATACCAAGGTCATCACCCAGGGAATCACCGGCAAGACCGGCCAGTTCCATACGCGTATGTGCCGCGACTATGCGAATGGAAAGCAATGCTTCGTTGCCGGGGTCAATCCCAAAAAGCCGGGCGAGGACTTCGAGGGCATTCCGATCTATGCGACGGTACGCGAAGCCAAGGAAGCGACCGGCGCGACCGTCAGCGTCATCTACGTGCCGCCTCCGTTTGCCGCGGCAGCGATCGACGAAGCGGTCGAAGCGGAGCTGGATCTGGTGATTTGCATCACCGAGGGCATTCCGGTCCGGGACATGATTCGCACCCGTTACCGGATGCAGGGCAGGAAGACGCTTCTGCTCGGCCCTAACTGCCCCGGTGTCATCACGCCGGACGAGATCAAGATCGGCATCATGCCTGGCCACATTCATCGCAAGGGGCGCATCGGGGTGATATCGCGATCGGGAACGCTGACCTACGAGGCCGTGGCGCAATTGACCGAGCTCGATTTGGGACAGTCGACGGCAGTGGGCATCGGCGGCGATCCGGTGAACGGGCTCAAGCATCTCGACGTGCTGAAGCTCTTCAACGACGATCCGGCAACGGATGCGGTCATCATGATCGGCGAGATCGGTGGGACCGACGAGGAAGGTGCGGCCGCGTGGGTCAAGGATCACATGAAAAAACCGGTGGTGGGGTTCATTGCCGGCGTCACCGCGCCGCCGGGCAAGCGCATGGGACACGCCGGTGCGATCATTTCCGGCGGCAAGGGAACGGCGCAGGAAAAACTGTCGGTGATGGAAGCGTCCGGTATCAGGGTGACGCGCAACCCGGCGGAAATGGGCAAGCTGCTCAAATCGGTCCTGCGCTCGTGACGATTCCCGAAATGGTCGGACAAGCCACAAGTCACGTCGTCCCCGCGAAAGCGGGGACCCAGTGGCGTTCGTCGAAAAGACACTGGATTCCCGCTTTCGCGGGAATGACGATGAAGGGATCCGAGCGTCGTGCAGGCTAGCAAGGCTCGAACATGATGGAACTGGGCACACCGCAATTCTGGATTGCGGCGCTGCAAATAATCCTCATCAACATCCTGTTGTCGGGTGACAACGCGGTGGTGATCGCGCTCGCTTGTCGCAATCTGTCGCGGCGGCAACGCAAGGTCGGCATCTTCTGGGGCGTGCTCGGGGCCATCGTCCTGCGCATCATATTGACTTTTTTCGCGATGAGCCTGCTCGCGAACCCCTACCTCAAGCTGATCGGCGGCGCGCTGCTGCTGTGGATCGGCGTCAAGCTGATTGCCGAGGACGAGGGTGGCGAACACGACGTCAAGGCCAGCGATCGCCTGCTCGCCGCGGTGTGGACGATCATCGTCGCCGATCTGGTCATGAGTCTGGACAACGTCATGGGCGTGGCCGCGGCCGCCAAGGGCGATGTTCCGCTGATCGTGTTCGGTCTGATCGTCAGCATTCCCATCGTGGTGCTCGGAAGCCAGATTGTCATGCGCCTGCTCGCGCGCTTTCCTTTCCTCGTGCTCGCGGGGGGCGGCCTGCTTGGCTACATCGCCGGCGAAATGATGGTCGAGGATCCGGCGGTCGCGCCGTGGATTGCCGCGAACGCATCGCAACTTTCCCCGTGGGCGCCGATCGTGGGCTTTGCGCTCGTGGTGGCGGTGGGCTGGTCCTTCACCCGCCGTCGTCGACGGGCGCAAAAGACGTAATGCATTTCAATCCACAAGCTGCCGCGCGGCTCGCGCCGCGGGCCGTTGCGCGGACGGCTCTCGCCTTGCCGCCCGGCGCAGCGTAAACTCGCCGCCGATGGTCACTATCGACACCCTATTCTCATCGCCCGGCGCTCTCCCCGGCAGGCAATCACGATGAGCGGACACGCAGCCCTGGACGTCGCCAGCCTCTCCCATCCCGGGATGGTCCGTACGCACAACGAAGACTCGGTGTTCGTCGACGGCGAATCGGGCCTCGCGGTCCTTGCCGATGGCATGGGCGGATACAGCGCCGGCGAGGTCGCCAGTGGCATCGCGGTGAACGTCATCAGCACCGGCATGCTC
>JALZAO010000038.1 GCA_030948305.1 Pseudomonadota bacterium | reverse complement strand
GGTGTGGTCGATGGAATCGACCGGGGCCTTGGCGTCGTCAGCGGTGGTATTGAACCTAGACGCGCTACCAACCGGGATCAAGTGCCCGGGTTGCCCTCGGTCGCGGCGCCCGCGACGCCTTTGTTGCGATTGCGCCGCGGCCGGCGGACAAGTTCCGCATTGCAATTGGGGCAGATGCCGTTCAGCGCGTTGGCGCAGGTCGCGCAGAAAGTGCATTCGTAGCTGCAGATGAACGCGCCACTCTCGTCGTGTGCCAGCGGCCACGCGCATCGCTCGCATCGTTGGCGCATTTCGAGAGCCATATCGTCCCCGTCGTTACTTCGTCTCGTTGAACAGCTCGCGGCCAATTAGCATCCGTCTGATCTCGGACGTGCCCGCGCCGATCTCGTAGAGCTTGGCGTCGCGCCACAGGCGACCGGTCGCGTAGTCGTTAATGTAACCGTTGCCGCCGAGCGCCTGAATTGCCTCACCGGCCATCCACGTCGCCTTCTCGGCTGCGTACAGTATCGCACCCGCGGCGTCCTTGCGCGCCATCTCGCCGCGATCGCAGGCCTGCGCCACCGCGTAGACATACGCCTTGCATGCATTCATAGTCGCGTACATGTCGGCGACCTTACCCTGCATGAGCTGAAACTCGCCGATAGGCTGGCCGAACTGCTGACGCTCGTGCACATACGGCAACACAATGTCCATGCAGGCGTCCATGATCCCGAGCGGCCCGCCGGCCAGCACGGCGCGTTCATAGTCCAGCCCGCTCATCAGCACGTTGACGCCGCGCCCTTCCTCCGAGAGTACGTTTTCTTGCGGGACCTCGCAATCCTGAAACACCAGCTCGCAAGTATTCGACCCGCGCATCCCGAGCTTGTCGAGCTTCTGCGCGGTTGAGAATCCCTTCATGCCCTTTTCGATCAGGAACGCGGTAATGCCGCGCGGTCCCGCCGCGCTGTCGGTTTTGGCATAGACGACGAGTGTGTCCGCATCGGGGCCGTTGGTGATCCACATCTTGTTGCCGTTGAGCACGAAGTGTTCGCCGCGGCGATCGGCGCGCAGACGCATCGATACGACGTCGGAGCCCGCACCGGGTTCGCTCATGGCCAACGCCCCGACGTGTTCGCCCGAGACGAGCTTGGGCAGATATTTTTTCTTCTGCGCGACGCTGCCGTTGCGCCGGATCTGGTTGACGCAGAGGTTCGAATGCGCGCCGTACGACAATCCTACGGACGCCGAGGCGCGACTGATCTCCTCCATCGCGATCACGTGCGCAAGGTAGCCCATCGCGGTTCCACCGTATTCCTCTTCGACGGTGATGCCCAGAAGCCCGATGTCGCCCATGCGCCGCCAGAGCTCGGGCGGAAAGCGGTTCTCCCGATCAATGTCCGCCGCGCGGGGTGCGATGTCGTCGGCCGCGAATTGCTGCACGGTCGCGCGCAGCAGGTCGATCGTCTCGCCAAGATGAAAGTTGAGCGACGGGAAATTGAGCATGGCCGTTCGGATCAACGATCGGGTTTTCCAGCCATGACCATCAGCGTCTGCTGCATGATCGCGCATAGCATGCGCTTGCCGTCGCGCTCGGCGTAGACTTCGCCGCGCGTGATCGCAAGCGTTCTCCCGGGTTTCACCACTTCCGCCTCCGCGACCAGGCGCTCGCCCATGGCCGGGGCGACCAGGTTGAGCTTGTATTCGACGGTCAGCACGCTCGCGTCGGCCGGAAACAGCGTGAATCCCGCGTATCCGCCGGCGGAATCGGCGATCGCGCTGACAATTCCCGCGTGTATATATCCGTGCTGCTGCGTAAGGTCCTCGCGATAAGGGAGTAGGACTGTGCAAAACCCCGGTCCGAGCTTGCCGAGGCATGCCCCGATGAGCCGCATCGCGCCCTGCCGATCGAAGCTCTCGCGAACGCGTCGCTCGAAGTCGGGATCCGGAGGGATCCTCTCCGTGCTGCCGACCGGCAAGGATGCAAGCATGACCAGTTGAAAGATGAAGGGACGCTTCGGACTCTATATTACGTTTACGTAAACGTCAACTTGCGCAGCACTCACTCGCGACCGTTCACACCCGGGCGCAGCCGCTTTCTACACTGCCGCTCGAGGCTGTCGATTTCGGCCAAGACAATGGCGATATCCTCCTGCTGCTGATTGAGCATGGCGCGCCGTGCGGCAAGCACCTGAAGGAATTTGACCAGTTGCGCCCGCTCGCCCTTGGTTGCTTCGTACAGATCGAGGAGCTCCCCGATCTCGGACAAGGAAAGCCCGAGCCGCTTACCCCGCAGGATCAGCTTGATGCGCACCCGCTCGCGCTCGGCGTAGACCCGCCTCTGTCCTGCACGCCGCGGGGACAGCAGACCTTCGCCCTCATAGAAGCGAATGGTGCGCGTCGTCAGCGCGAATTCCTTGGCGAGGTCGGAGATGCTATAGGTGAGGGGTTCCGGCCGGGACGCGGATGGCATGGCAGCGGCGTTTGCGATTGAATCGGAGAGAATCAACATACCATAATCACGATTCCCGAATGGATCGAGAGGCTTGACATGGCCCATCGATTGAAAGACGATGCTGCATCGCACAAGGCGCGACGCTCGCGCCATTTCCGCGTTCCGAGCCCGCTGCTCTCGCCATGAACGCCACGATTCCCTCCCTTCTTGAGTTTCCGTTTTCAACGCCGCCTGCTGGCGCAACTGCGCGCGAGGTCGCGCCGGGCGTCTGGTGGCTGCGCATGCCGCTGCCTTTCGCGCTCGACCACATCAACCTCTGGCTGCTCGCCGACGGAGACGCGTGGACCCAGATCGACTGTGGCTATGGCGACGCACCCACGCGCGCGCTGTGGAACTCGCATTTCTCGGCGACGCTCGAGGATCGCCCGATAAGCCGAGTGATCGCAACCCACTACCATCCCGATCACCTCGGCAACGCGGCATGGCTGTGCAAGCGTTTCGGGTGCGGCGTCATGATGCCGCAGGCCGAATACCTGACCGCGCATGCTATCGCCAACGAGCACAGCGGCTTTGGCGTGGCTGCGATATCCGCGCTGTTCCGCGCTCACGGCATGGCCACCCTGCACGTCGCGGAGCTCGAGAGACGAGGTAACCAGTATCGGCGCGGCGTTCCCGAGCTGCCCCTTTCTTTTCTGCGACTCCAGGCGCACGACGAAATCTCCATCGGAGCCCACCGCTGGCGGGTCATCCCCGGTCACGGACACTCGCCGGAACATGCCTCGCTCTATTGCCAATCGATGAATGTCTGCATATCCGGCGATATGCTTCTGCCCAGAATCAGCACCAATGTCAGTGTCTGGCCGGTCGAACCCGACGGCGATCCGCTGGCGCGCTTTCTCGATTCGCTTTCGGCGTTTGCCGGCCTTCCGCCGCACACGCTCATCCTTCCTTCGCACGGTCTGCCGTTTGTCGGCGCCGCGATGCGCGTCGAACAGCTGCGAGCGCACCATGAAGCGCGTCTGGGCGAGCTGGTCGCGGCCGCGGATGAGCCACGTTCGGCCGCCGAATTCGTTCCGCTGCTTTTTCGCCGCGAGCTCGACTTGCAGCAGCGTTTCTTTGCGATGGGCGAGGCGATCGCCCATCTGAACCATCTCTGGCGTACGGGGCGCCTGGCGCGGCTTGTCGCCGATGATGGCAAGATTCGTTTTGTGCGAACCTGATTACCCCGACAGGCATCCGAAGCATCCCACGATATCGAAAGCCCCGAATGTCCGCTCCCGACACTACGCTTTCCGACAAACGCAATTACGATCCGATAGCGCTCACCGAATCGTTTGCCAGCGCCGCCGATAAGGGCGCCAAGCTGCTGGGTGACTTTCTGGCCCGGCAGGCGGCCGGCGGGCCTTCAATGGTCGCCGACGAGTTTGGTCTGACCAAGGCGTTTCTCGAGGTTGCGGCCAAGATGCTGTCGAATCCCTACCGCCTGGCGGAGACGCAGATGAACCTCTGGTGGGATTACTCGGCGCTTTGGCAGTCGTCGATGTTCAAGCTCATGGGCCAGTCTCCGGCCCCGGTCGCCGAGCCCACCAAGAGCGACAAGCGCTTTCGCCATGAAGACTGGCAGGAGCATTTCCTGTTCGACTACGTGAAGCAATCCTACTTGCTCACGGCGCGCTGGCTGCACGACGCGGTCGCCAGCGTCGAGGGCCTGGATGAGCGAACCCAGAAAAAGGTCGATTTTTTTACCCGCCAATATATCGATGCGCTCGCGCCTTCGAACTTCGCCCTCACCAATCCCGAAGTGTTCCGCGAAACCATTTCCACGGGAGGGCAGAACCTGGTCAAGGGGCTCAACAACCTCCTCGACGACATCGAGCGTGGCAACGGCAAGCTCAGAATTTCGATGACCGACAGCAAGGCCTTCGAACTCGGCGTCAACATCGCAACGACGCCGGGCAAAGTCGTGTTCCAGAACGACCTCATGCAGCTCATCCAGTACGAGCCTCTGACAAAAAAGGTCTATAAGCGATCGCTGTTGATCATCCCACCCTGGATCAACAAGTATTACATCCTCGACCTCCGCGAAAAGAACTCGCTCATCAAATGGTGTCTCGAGCGCGGTCTGACGGTGTTCGTCATTTCATGGGTCAACCCCGACGAGCGTCTGGCCGGCAAGGATTTCGTCGACTACATGCTCGAAGGTCCGCTTGCTGCCATCGGTGCCATTGAGAAGGCGACCGGCGAGAAAGACATCAACGCGCTCGGATATTGCCTGGGTGGAACGCTCTTGGCAGCGACGCTGGCCCATCTCGCCGCAAAAAAGGCGCCGCGCATCGCCAGCGCAAGCTTCATGACCACCCTCATCGACTTCACCGGCGCGGGCGAGCTGGAGATCTTCATCGACGAGGAGCAGGTCCAGGCGCTCGAGAAGCGCATGCAGGATCGTGGCTTTCTCGAGGGATCGGCGATGGCGAACACCTTCAACATGCTGCGCAGCAACGACCTGATATGGTCGTTCGTCATCAATAACTACCTCATGGGCCGCGATCCCTTTCCGTTCGACCTTCTGCATTGGAATTGCGACTCGACGCGAATGCCCGCGAAAATGCACAGCTTTTATTTACGCAATATGTACATGAAGAACGCGCTCAAGATGCCGGACGGGATATCCCTCGCGGGTACGCCCATCGACGTCGGCAAGATCGCACTGCCGACGTATTTCGTTTCGGCGGTCGAGGACCATATCGCGCCGTGGAAGACCACCTATGCCGGGCCGCGGCTTCTCGGCGGCAAGTCGCGCTTCGTCCTTTCCGGGTCCGGACACATCGCCGGAATGATCAATCCGCCGTCGGCCAAGAAATACGGCTACTGGACCAACGAGGAGTTGCCTGAGGATGCCGAGCAATGGCTTGAAGGCGCCAGGCAGCACGAAGGCTCGTGGTGGGAGGACTGGATCGCCTGGCTCGGTCCGAAGCTGGGCGCCAAAGTCACCGCACGCGAACCCGGCAAGGGCGCGGGCAAGACAAAACTCAAGGTGATCGAAGCCGCGCCGGGCAGCTATGCGCGGCTGCGCACCGACACGCCGTGACGCGAAATTGTGGCCCTCATGTGAAGGTCAGGCTTCTCATGGCGATCATTCCACCCTTCGGTCGGCCTTTGCTATAGTCAGCGATGGGAACGGCCCTTAGGAGATGACGATGAAACGCAGCTTCGAATTCGCCTGCGCACTGGTGGCGCTTGCGCTCTGGTCGATCGCCGCGACAGCGCAGAATCCGTCTGCGCCGCCGCCGGCAAGCTGTACCACCTGCGGTGTTGTCGAATCGATTCGGTACGTCGAGAAAAAAGGCGAAGGCAGCGGCGTCGGTGCGATCGCCGGGGGGGTTCTCGGCGGCGTGCTCGGACACCAGATCGGCTCGGGCCGCGGCAACACCGCCGCGACCATCGTCGGCGCAGGCGCCGGTGCATACGCCGGCAACGAGGTCGAGAAAAATGCGAAAAAGAAATCCTACTACGTGGTCGCAGTGCGGCTCGACAACGGTCGGATGCGCACGATCACTCAGGGTGCAAGGCCCGGCGTGCGGGAAGGTGATCGCGTCAAGATCGTCGGCGGCAACCGGCTCGCGTTGATCGCGAACTGATTTTCCGGCGTGTCACCGCGGCTTTCCGCGCGGATTCTTCCGCGGGTCGAGCGGGCTTGAATTATTTTGTCTCGCTTCGCTTTGCTTTCCATTAAAATGCGGCCACAACAGCCTTTAGAAAATCATCCTGGAGGAGACGCTCATGAGGTCGATGAAACGGACGCTGCTGACATCAGCGCTGGCAGCCGGAATCGCGCTGGCGCATGGATCAGCGTCGGCGCAATTCAATCAATTCTATTTCCTCGGTGACAGCCTCACCGACGCCGGCGTCTATGGCGCGCGCTTCACAGTCAACCCGGGTTTCGTCTGGGCGCAGGATCTCGGCAATCGCTACGGCATCAACGTAACGCCATCGCTGCAGGGTGGGGTCGACTTCGCGCAAGGCGGCGCGCGCGTGACCCAGCCGTCCCCCTTGATTCCAACCGGCGCGCCGCAGCGCTCGCTGTCGGTGCAGATCGACGAGTTGCTGCACGCGACCCCGACACTCAATCCCAACGCGGTGTACACGGTTTGGATCGGCGCCAACGACATCTTCGTCAACGTCAGCGCGGCGGGGGCGGGTTTGATCACTGCCTCTCAGGTGCAAGCGAACGTCACCACCGCCGCCGCCGACACCCTGGCGCAAATCGCGCGGCTGCGCGACGCCGGAGCGAAACGGATCATGGTGTTCAATCTCCCGGACATCGGCAAGACGCCACTCGGGGTGTCGACGCCAACTGCGCCGTTCTCGGCGCTCTCGGGGCTCTTCAATTCGACGCTGCAAGCAGGACTTGCCTCGCTCAAGGTCGACATCATTCCGATGAACATGTTCGGGCTGTTCAACGAAGTCATCGCCAATCCGGCGTCGTTCGGGCTGACCAATGTAACGTCGCCGGCGTGCATCACGCCGAGCTCTCTCAACTGCACGCTGGCAACGCTGGTCGCGCCGAACGCGGACAAGACGTATGCCTTCGCCGACGGAGTGCATCCGACGCCGGCGGGTCATCAGATCATTTCCGACTACGCGGCCGCGATCATCGAAGCGCCGCAAAAGATCGGCCTGCTCGGCGAAGCGCCGCTGCAGGTCGAGCAAGCCAACTTTCGCGCCATCGACGCTCGCATGTGGTCGGGGCTCAACGCTCCGCGTCCGCAGAACAAATTCGATCGTACGCGGTGTACGACTACGGCAACTACGATCATAGCGGCGACACCGGTGGCAGCGAGAATCAGCTGAACAGCCTTGTCGTCGGCGTGGATATGAAGATTTCCGACCAGATGCTGGCGGGAATCGCATTCGGGTACACCGAAGACAAGGGATCGTTCGGCAACGGCGGCGGCGGGTTCAGGCTCAACGAGGCGTCGATGACCGGCTACGTGGGCTACGGTTCGGGGCCTTGGTACGTCGGTGCCAGCCTCGGTGCCGGCGACCTGGACTTCCGCAACATTCGCCGTAGCTTTGCGCTCGGCGCGGGCAGTCGGACCGAAACCGGCGATACGCGCGGGACCCACGTGATGGGCCGGGTGTTTGGCGGATACTGGTTCAATACTTCCGCAGCATGGATCCACGGCCCCTTCGCGCGATTGACCTATCAGCAAGCCAAGGTCGACGCCTGGTCCGAGTCGGGGACCAGCAGCAGTGCGATGACATTCGGTCGCCAGAAACGCGATGCGTTCCTATCGAGCATGGGTTGGCAGGCAAGTGGCAACATCGGCTCGCTGCGACCGTTCGGGCGCGTCACCTGGGAGAAGGATTACGATAAGGATGATCGGAGCGTGCGCGCCGGACTGGTCTCGATGCCCGGGACTTTTTCGATTCCCGCGTTCAGGGCCGATGACAGCTATTTCCTGTTCAACGTCGGCGCCAGCGCCGATCTGGGCAGCAAGCTGGTTGGGTTCGTCAGCGTCAGCGCGACCGCCAGCAAGGATGATGGCAACTATCAGGCGGTGACTGTGGGTGTGCGCTTGCCGCTGTAGTTCCGGCTCAAACGAGTACAAAGCCGCGCCGGCTCCTTGCGCGGCTTTTTCTTGGCCCGCCGCGAAGACAGATCAGGCCGAACCCGCCCGTGGCTTTCGCGGCGCCCGCGCAAACGCCAGGTCATAGACCGGGCGCGGCAATGCCCGCAGCAACCGGCCAATCCATGCCATCTGCCATGGGAATACATAGAACCGGCGGCCGCGCCTGATGGCCCGCACCATCAGCCGTGCCGCCTCGTCAGCGGAAAGAAGAAACGGCATCGGATATGGATTATCTTCGGTCATCGGCGTAGCAACATATCCCGGACAGAGCGTGATCACTTCGACGCCGGAGCCTCTAAGCTCGACGCGCAGGCTTTCTAGATAAGTGATCGCCGCGGCCTTCGACGCGGCGTAAGCACCCGAACCCGGCAGGCCTCGAAAGCCCGCGACGCTGGCTACGCCCACCAGCTTGCCGCGCTTCCCGGCAACTAACGCGGACAAAAACGGCTGAAACGTATGCACCATGCCGAGCACGTTGGTGTCGAGCACGGTGCGAAACGCGTCGTTGTCGTCCTCGTGGGCGGTCAAGGTGCCGACCGACACCCCGGCGTTGGCCACAACGACATCCGGCGTCCCGTAACTCGCCATGAAATCGTGAGCCGCCGCCCGCAGCGCTGAAGCATTGCGCACGTCGCCGGCATACACCGCGCAGGTTGCGGGCGCCAGGCTCCCGGCCAGTTGCTGCAGCGAATCGCGGCGCCTCGCGTAGAGGCCGAGCACAGCGCCTTCGGCGGCGTAGCGGCGCGCCAGCGCCGAGCCAATGCCGGAGGAAGCGCCGGTGAGGAAGACTTTCACCGGCGCCTCTTGTTTCCAGCTACGAACGTGCGCAGGACGAGGTCAGGTGCGGGCGCGCTCGGCGCGCGCTTTCGCGATCAAGGCGTCGAGTGCAGCGGGGACGGCGGCGTGTCCGCCGATGCGATCGGAAGAGGTCAGAAATTTGCCGTCGACGACCATCGTCGGCACGGCCTGGATGTTGTACTCCTGGGCGAGCACCAAAGCGCGCTTGAGCTTGCTGTCGACGCCAAAGGAACCATAGATCTCAGCTGCCTTGGCGCGATCGACGCCTTTGGTCGCCGCCCAGTCGAGAAACGCCTTGTCCTGATAGAGCGGAAGGTTGGCGACGTGGACCGCCTTGAACACTTCCGGCGACAGGCGCAGGTCCTCGCCCATCGCCTCCAGCGTGTAATAGGCCTTGGCCAGCGGCTTCCACCGGTCCTGGAACATCACCGGCACGCGCACGAACTGAACATCGGCCGGCGCCGTCTTGGCCCAATTCTGCAGATAGGGCTCGAGGTCGTTGCAGTGCGGGCAGCCGTAGGAAAAGAACTCGATAACCTCGATCTTCTTTCCTTTTTCCGCCGGCTGCACGCTCCTGAGGCGCGTGTACTGCTTGCCCTCGACCAGGTCGGCCGCACTCGCGCTGGAGAACGCCAGCACCGCGAGCGCGCCGAAAACAACCATGGTAAATCGTTTCATTGCTGCTCCTGCAAAGGGGATTGATACTCAACGCCCATTGGGCCGTGCCCGCCGACTTAGAGTTCCCGCTTGAGGCGGAGCTCGAGTCATTGGCGCACTAAGGATTCTTGATCACCGCGACGTCGAACCCGCTCTTGCCGAGATCA
>JALZAO010000037.1 GCA_030948305.1 Pseudomonadota bacterium | reverse complement strand
GCGCTGCTCCGCGCGGAGGTTTTCCCTCCCGGCAAATCGGTTATCGTCGAGGCCATGGCGTGGAACCATGCCGCGCTTTCGTTTTGGCGAGCCGTGGGATTTGCCGACCGCTATGTCGGGCTCGAATCGCGTCCGGAGGAATCCACTCGGCGTTCATCGCGCAGCCTGTCGCCGTGACCACCCGCGACATCCTCACCCGGATTCTTGCCACCAAGGCCAAAGAGCTTGCCGTAGCGGAGGCAGCGATCCCCTTGAGCGACATGCGCGCACGCGCCGGATCGTCGCCCAAGCCTAGAGATTTCGTCGGGGCGCTTCGCGCCAAGATCGCTTCGGGACGCTCCGCCGTGATCGCCGAGATCAAGAAGGCGAGCCCGAGCAAGGGCGTGTTGCGGCCGATCTTCGATCCGGCCGCTATCGCCGGACGTTACGAAGCCGGGGGAGCGGCGTGCCTTTCGGTGTTGACCGACCGCGATTATTTCCAGGGACGGCCGGAACATCTGAACGCAGCGCGCGAGGCTTGTTCGCTGCCGGCACTGCGCAAGGATTTTCTGATCGACGAGTACCAGGTGCTGGAGTCGAGAGCGCTGGGCGCCGATTGTATTTTGTTGATCGTTGCCGCGCTCGACGATGCGCGGCTGGCTGCCCTCGAAGCTTCCGCGCACGAGGTTGGCATGGGCGTTCTGGTTGAAGTCCACGATGGATCGGAGCTGGACCGCGCGCTCAAGCTTGCGACGCCGCTGATCGGAATCAACAATCGCAACCTGCGCACGTTCGACGTCTCGCTCACGACGACGCTCGACCTGCTGCCGCGTATCCCAGCCGACCGCCTGGTGGTCACCGAGAGCGGCATCCTCGCTCCGGCGGACGTCGCCCGCATGCGCGCTCGCGGCGTACACGCGTTTCTGGTCGGCGAGGCATTCATGCGCGCCGCGGATCCGGGCGCCGCGCTGGCGACGCTTTTCGCATGAGGGCTTGACGGGGCACCTTTGCTATCATTCAGCGCCGGCTCGGATGGCATCAAGGTCGCCCGAGCATTTGGGCGGACAAGTCCATCAACCGCACGTCCCGTCAAAGGTCCCTCTGGTGTCGGCGATCGCTGTCGAGAACGTCAGCAAGCACTGGACCACGGCAAGCGGGCAGGTTCGCGCCGTTGACAGCATTTCCTTCGCGCTCGAGCCGGGAACGCTCAATGTGCTTCTCGGCCCTTCGGGCTGCGGCAAGTCGACCACGCTGCGGCTGATCGCCGGGCTCGACCACGCGGACACCGGCAGGATATGGATCGACGGCCGCGACGTGACCCATCTGCCGCCGGCGCGACGCAGGATTTCGATGGTCTTCCAGTCCTACGCGCTGTTTCCGCATTTGAGCGTGCTCGAAAACATCGTCTTCGGGCTTCGCGTGCGCAAGACCGGGGACGCCGACCGCGAGCGGCGGCTGAAGCGCGTCTCGGAGCTTCTGGGATTGTCGGCGCTGCTCGATCGAAAGCCGGGACAGCTCTCCGGCGGCCAGCAACAGAGGGTCGCGCTCGGTCGCGCGCTCATTGCCGAAGCGCCCGTGTGCCTGATGGACGAGCCATTGTCGAACCTCGACGCGCAATTGCGGCAGGAAATGCGCCTCGAAATTCGCAACCTCCAGCGGCAGCTCGGCATCACCATGGTCTACGTGACGCACGATCAGGTCGAAGCCATGTCGATGGCCGACCGCGTCATCCTCTTGTCCGGCGGCCGGATCGAGCAGAACGGCGCGCCGGTCGACCTGTACGAAACGCCCGCCAACACCTTCGTCGCGCGCTTTATCGGCACGCCGCCGATGAATCTGCTTCGATTGGATAAGGCCGGCGCCGAAGCGGTCCTCGCCGGTACCGAAGGTCCCGGCGTTGCTCCCATCGAATGGGCGGGCGGAATGCTCGGCGTTCGTCCCGAGCACGTGACATTGTCGCGCGACGGCGCGTTTACCGCGCGAGTCGAGAGCGTCGAATACCTGGGCGCCGATTCGATCTTGCTCTGCCGCGTCGGCGGACAGCTCCTGACGGCGCGCGTTGCGGGCCGCGTTGGCGTGTCCAGTGGCGATTCCGCGCACTTGAGCTGGGCACGCGGTGCGAGCCATTTCTTCGACGCCACAACCGGGATCCGGCTTGCGACAGAACCTGTTCATCAAGGCTCAACGATGTTTGCCTGATTTTGACCGTTTTCTACGAGGAGGAAGCATCATGAAACGCAACCCGCTCTGGTTCATCGCCCTTGCCGCTGCCGCGCTCTCGAGCGCGACGCTCGCCCAGGCACCGGTCGAGATTTCATTTTATTACCCGGTCGCCGTCGGCGGACCCATTACCAAGCTGATCGACAACTTCGCCGCCGACTTCGAAAAAGAGAATCCGGGAATCAAGGTCAAGCCGATCTACTCCGGCAGCTACCAGGAGTCGATCACCAAGGCGCTGACCGCGGTCAAGAGCAACGACGCGCCGACGGCTTCCGTGCTTCTGTCCACCGACATGTTCACCCTGATCGACGAGGAGGCGATCGTCCCGTTCGATCCCCTGATCAAGACGCCGGAAGATCAGGCCTGGCTGAAAGGCTTTTATCCGGCGTTCATGGAGAACAGCCAGACCGGTGGCAAGACCTGGGGCATCCCGTTCCAGCGCTCCACCATCGTCCTCTACTACAACAAGGAAATGTTCAAGGACGCGGGGCTCGACCCCAACAAACCGCCCGCGACATGGAAGGAAATGGCGGAGTACGCGCAAAAGCTCACCAAGCGCGACGCGTCCGGCAAGGTCACGCAATGGGGCGTGCAGATTCCCGCATCGGGATTTCCCTATTGGCTGTTCCAGGGGCTCACCACCGAGAACGACGTCCAGTTGATGAACTCCGCCGGAACCGAGACCTATTACGACAAGCCCGCGGTGATCGAGGCCCTGCAGTACTGGATGGATCTCACCGCCAAGTACAAGGTGCATCCGGAAGGGATCGTCGAGTGGGGTACGACGCCGAAGGATTTTTTCGAACGCAAGGTCGCGATGATATGGACCACGACCGGTAACCTCACCAACATCAAGAACAACGCCAAATTCGACTTCGGTGTCGCGATGCTGCCGGCGAACAAGCGCCGCGGCAGTCCGACGGGTGGCGGCAACTTCTATCTCTTCAAGCAGGCCAAGCCGGAGCAGCAGGCCGCGGCGCTCAAGTTCATCAAGTGGATTACCTCGCCGGCGCGCGCCGCGCAATGGGGTATCGATACCGGCTACGTCGCGGTGCGTCCCGACGCATGGGAAACGCCGGTGATGAAAAAATATGTGACCGACTTTCCGCCCGCCGCGGTCGCACGCGACCAGTTGCAGTATGCGGTGGCCGAATTGTCCACCCACGACAATCAGCGCGTGACCAAGGCGTTGAACGATGGCTTGCAGGCAGGGCTCACCGGAACCAAGAGCGCCGAGCAGGCGATGAAGGATTCGCAGCGCGAGGCCGAGCGCCTGCTTCGGCCGTATCGCAAATGATCGGGGAGAGGGCGTCGGTCAGGTGACTCGCTCCGCGCAGTGGCTCTACGGCTGGCTCCTTCTGCTGCCAACCGCGGTGCTGCTCGCGCTTTTCACGCACTACCCGGCGATCGCCACGCTTTGGCACAGCTTCCGCTCGACCCCGAGGGGGTCGCGGGCGTCGACCTTTGTCGGCATCGACAACTACGCTCAGCTCATCGACGATCCTATCTTCTGGCAATCGCTCGCCAACAACCTGTGGTTCGCGCTGGGCACGATTCCGCTGTCGATCGCGCTGGCGCTCCTGATGGCCGTCTGGGTCAACGGAAAGATCGCCGGCCGCGGCCTGTTGAGGCTCGCCTATTTCACGCCCACGGTATTGCCGATGATCGCGGTGGCCAATATCTGGCTCTTTTTCTACACGCCCGAGTATGGGCTCCTCGAGCAGATAACCGGCGCCTTCGGTCTGCCTGCGCATAACTGGCTCGGCAGCAAGAACAGCGCGCTGGCTGCGCTGATGGTGGTCACCGTCTGGAAGGAAGCCGGGTTTTTCATGATCTTCTATCTGGCCGCGCTGCAGCAGATGTCGCCGCAGCTTGCCGAGGCAGCGGCGATCGAAGGCGCGTCGCGCGCCTATTTTTTCCGGCGCGTGACGCTGCCGCTGCTGATGCCGACGACCTTGTTCGTGCTCGTCAATGCGGTCATCAACGCCTTCCGCCTGGTCGATCATGTGGTGGTGATGACCCGTGGCGGTCCCGATAACGCGACCGAGCTCCTGCTCTACTACATTTACGAAATCGGCTTCCGGTTCTGGGATTCGGCGTATGCCGCGGCACTGACCATGGTGTTGCTGCTCCTCCTGGGCGTCGTCGCGCTGCTTCAGTTCTGGTTTCTGGAGCGGAAGGTGCATTACCAATGAGCTCCGTTCATCCATCCTATGCCGTGCACTTCAGCCGCGGTCTCGAGACGGCCGGTGCGTGGCTGCTCGGCGCGTTGTGGATTCTGCCACTGGCATATGCGGTCTGGACCGCGTTCCATCCGGGCGAGTACTCGACCCATTTTGTCCCAACCGCCCCGCTGACGCTCGACAACTTCGCACGGGCGTGGGCCGCGGCGCCCTTCGCGCGCTATTTTCTAAACACCGTCCTGCTGTGCGCGATGATTCTGGCGGCGCAGCTCGCGCTATGCACGCTGGCCGCGTACGCGTTTGCACGGTTTGAGTTTCCCGGCCGCAACCTGCTCTTCGCGCTGGTTCTGCTGCAGCTGATGGTCATGCCGGATGTGCTGATCGTCGAGAACTATCGCACCATGGGTGCGCTGGGCCTGCGCGATACCATCGTCGCCATCGGGTTGCCGTACATGGCGAGCGCCTTCGGCATCTTTCTCCTGCGGCAGACATTCAAGACCGTGCCCAAGGAGCTCGACGAGGCAGCGCGGGTCGAGGGCTGTACGCCGCTTCAGGTCCTGTGGAAAGTCTACGTTCCGCTGGCGCGACCGGTCTATCTGGCCTATGCGCTGGTCAGCGTCAGCTTTCACTGGAACAACTTTCTCTGGCCATTGATCATCACCAACTCGGTCGAATCGCGGCCGCTGACCGTGGGCCTGCAGGTATTCTCGGCCACCGACCAGGGCATCGACTGGTCGATCATTACCGCGGCGACCTTGCTGACCAGCGCACCGCTGTTGATCGCATTCCTGCTTTTTCAGAGGCAATTCGTGCAATCGTTCATGCGCGCGGGCATCAAGTGAAGCTCATCACCTGGAATGTCCAATGGTGCCGCGGCGTCGACGGCAAAGTCGATCCGGCCCGTATCGTGCGCCATGCGAAGGCGATCGCCGACTTCGACGTCCTCTGTCTGCAGGAGATCGCCAATAATTATCCCGCGCCGCGGCTTGCTGGCAGTCGCGGCGTAAACCAGTTTGCCGAGCTCGCTCAGCTCCTTCCCGGCTACGTGCCGGTGCCGGGCGTGGCGGTCGACGTGCCCGGGGACAATGGGGGCCGCCGGCATTTCGGCAACATGGTGCTGTCGCGGCTGCCCGTCGGCCAGGTCTTTCGTCACCTGCTCCCGTACCCCGTCGAGGCCGGCATCAACGGGATGCCGCGAATTGCGCTGGAGGCGGTCGTTTCGGCGGAGCACGGTGCGGTGCGCATTATCACCACCCATCTCGAGTACTACGGAATCAAAAAACGCACCGCCCAGATCGACGCGCTGCGCCGCATTTATTCCGAAGGTAGCGGCCACGCCCGACTCGGAAGCATTGTCGACGCCACCGGTGGTCCCTTTCACACCCTGATGCGTCCCGCCGGCACCATCATCACCGGCGACTTCAACCTCGAGCCCGACGATGTCCTGCACGCGCGGATGTGCGAAACGTTTGCCGACGGGACGCCTGCGCTTGTCGATGCGTGGGAGGCGGGGCAGCCCGGCCGGCCCCACCCGGCGACCTTCAAGATCTACGAGAAGGAGCAGCCCGGCGAGCCGGAGCTGCATTGCGATTTCATCTTCATGTCGGCCGACCTCGTGCCGCGAATCCGGGACGTACGCGTCGATCAAAAAACGCAGGCGTCCGATCACCAGCCGGTGTTGATCGAGATCGCCTAGTTGGACCGGCCGGCGGGCCGGCGTAAAATACCAGGTTGCCGCCGCGCCTGATGACACCCGGTTCGCCGGCCACGCCGGCGCCGGGCTCGCCGCTCATTGACCCTCTCTCTACTATTCAACGGTGAACGCTGCACCCCCGAGGCCGGGGGTGCGAACCGTCATGGGTGTCGTCACTCCTATCGCGTCGCGGTCTCCCCAGCCGCGGGAAGTCGGGTGCTCGACGCGGCGTGCGGTGAGTTTGGCCGTTCGTTGCTCGGGGGCGGCAGACGCTTGTTCGGCGGAAGCAGCGGATGACGACGATCGACGTCATCGTCCCGGTTTACCGCGGTGTCGAGGCGACGCAGCGTTGCATCGAAAGCGTATTGTCCACTGCATCGTCGTCCATCAGGCAGCAGACGCCGTTCGAACTGATCGCGGTCAACGACGCCTGCCCGGAACCCGAGCTTGTTCGTTGGCTGCGGGAACATGCTGAGCGTTCGCGCCTGACACTGATCGAGCAGCCACTGCGCCAGGGTTTTGCTGCGGCAGTCAACCGCGCGACCGCGCTTCATCCTGAACGCGACGTCGTCATACTTCACAGCGACGCCGAAGTCGCCAATGACTGGCTCGATCGCCTTGTCGCTCCCGCTTTCGCCGCGCGCGACATCGGCACCGTCGTTCCGTTCACCAACTACGGCGGCATCGCTTCTTACCCGTGTACGGGCGTCAAGAACGCGATGCCGGCAGGGCACACGCTGAGCTCGATCGATCTTTTGTTCCGCCGTGCCAATGCGGGCTCCGCGGTAACAACGTCGCTTGGGCTTGGACCGTGCCTATTCGTTCGCCGCGCGTGTCTCGACGCGGTGGGGACGTTCGACGGCGGTCCTCTGGGTGGTGATTACGGCGTCGAGCAGGATTTTTGCCTGCGGGTCTCCGGCGCCGGATTCCGGCACGTGCTCGCCGCCGATGTCTACGTATGGCACCGGGGCGCGCCCGCATTCGGATCCGCCGAAGCGCAAGACCTCGCGGCGCGCGCCGAGAAAGCCTTGGACAAACTCTATCCGCATTACCGGACGCAACGCGCGGAGTTTGCCGCGCGCGATCCGGCACGGACCTTTCGGCGTCGTGTGGACCTTCTGCGACTGGCGGATTCTCCGCGACAGCTTTTGCTCTTCATCGTCCACGGATGGGGTGGGGGCGTCCGGCGGCACGTTGATGATTTGATCGAGATGGTGAGCGAGCGGTGCAACGTGCTTTTGCTGCAGCCAGGCGTGGGCGACACAGTGAAGCTGTCATGGCCCAGGGAGGGAGAGGATTTCGCCGCCTATTTCACCTTGCCCGCGGAGTTGCCTGCGCTGGTCTCGCTGCTGCGCGGCCTCGGGCTGGTACGCGTGCATTTCCATCACGTGCATGGCATGCCACGCGCGGTGCTGGACCTGCCCGGTGGAGTGGGCGTGCCCTACGACTGTACGCTGCACGACTATTACGCGATCTGCCCGCAATATCACCTCAATGCCGAGGATGGGCGCTATTGCGGCGAGCCTGACGCGCTCGGCTGCGCCGCGTGTCTGGCACTGCGACCCGGGCAGTGGGGAATGGACATCACCGCGTGGCGCGCTGCGCTGGGCCAACTGCTGCGCGGTGCCGACCGCGTGCTTGCACCCTCCCGCGACGTCGCGCAGCGCATCGCGCGCTACTTCCCCGATGTCGATGCATTGGTGATGCCTCATCCCGAAGTGCCGTTCGTCGAGCCGGGCAGGATCACCCGGGTAGCGACTCTGGGTAATCTTTCGCCGGAAAAAGGCCTTCGAGTCGTCGCCGCCTGCGCCACCGATGCGCGCGCGCGCCGCCTCCCCTTGTCATTTCGTGTTCTCGGCACTACCACCGAGGCATTGCCGCAGTGGCCCGAGGCACCGTTGTCCATCCACGGTCAATATTCGGACGAAGAGCTGGCGACTCTCATCGCCGCAGAACGCCCCGACGTGATCTGGTTTCCGGCGCAGATACCAGAGACTTACTCGTACACGCTTTCGGCCGCGCTCGCCGCCGGCACCGCCATCGTGTTTTCCGCGCTGGGTGCGCTTCCCGAGCGCGCATCGGGCCACCCGCGCGCAGTGGCGGTGCGATGGGACGCGACGGCGGCCGAATGGAACGAGGCCTTGCTCAAGGCGGGCGCGTTCGCCTCGAGCGCCCGTACATCACTTTCCCGGATCGCGATCACATGACAGATCGAGAGCGTTACCTGGCGATCTATCTTGCGCCTTTGCCGGCGTTGCCCCGCGCCCGCGCGGCTGCCGTGGAGCTGCCGCCGCTCGACGCGCGACACTGGTATCTTGCCGCCGACCCGATCGCGGATTCGCAGATGTCGATGCCGCAACTTTACAGTGCGGGCGTCGAACGCGGACACGGCGAAGCGCGGGCCGAACTCAAGCGACGCGTTGCAGTGGCCGATGCCGAGCTCGAGCAATTTCGAGCCATACGCGACCGCGCGCAACTCGATCGAGAGGTAATTGCGGCGCAGCTTCTCAGCGCGCTGAGAGAGCAAGTTGCCACCCAGCTGCACGTCGGCAGAGTCGAGACGCAGCTCACGGCGACGCAGGCGCGGATCAGCGAGTTGGAGACGAGCACCGTCTGGCGCGCGAGCGCACCGCTTCGGCGCAGCGTACATCGCGGCAAGATCGCGCTCGCACGCCTGCGCGCACGCTGGGTGTCGGTTCAACAGATGCCTCGTTATGCCGGGATCGCCTTGTCCATTCTCCGCGATGAGGGCGCCGCCGCGCTGGCGCGGAGGGTCGCACGCAGGCTCACGCGCTCTCGCCGATTCGTTGCTTCGACCGGGCAAGGCTTCGCGCAGGCGTCGGAAATCGCGCCGCTGGCGTTCGCGCCGTGCCCGAACCCGCGCATCAGCATCATCATCCCGGTCCACGGGTCGCCGCTTTTCACCTACACCTGCCTCGCGAGCGTGCACGCCAACACACAGCAAGGAATTTATGAAATCGTAATTCTCGACGACGCCTCGCCGGAACCGGCGCAGGTGGCGCTTTCCCCCGTCAGCGGGGTGCGCTTCGTGCGCAATGACACCAACCTCGGTTTTGTCGGCAGCTGCAATCGCGCCGCCGGGGTTTCGCACGGCGAGATCCTCGTCTTCCTCAACAACGACACCATCGCGACCGCGGGCTGGCTCGATGCGATGCTGGCGATCTTCGAGCGCCACCCGGACGCCGGGTTGGTCGGCGCCAAGCTCATCTATCCGGACGGAAGGCTGCAGGAAGCCGGAGGCGTTGTCTGGCGCGATGGCTCGGCATGGAACTACGGTCGAAATGACGACCCGGACAAGCCCGAATACAACTACGTCCGCGAGGTGGACTACTGTTCAGGCGCCTGTCTTGCGATCCCCGCGCAGTTGTTCGCGCAATTAGGTGGGTTCGATCAGCGCTTCGCGCCGGCCTATTACGAGGACGTGGATCTCGCATTCGCGGTGCGCGCCGCGGGGCGCAAGGTCTTTTTCCAGCCGTCCGCCGTGGTTGCTCATTTCGAAGGCGTTACATCGGGCACCGACCTGACGACAGGCGTGAAGCGTCACCAGGCCGTGAATCAAAGCACGTTTGCGGCCAAGTGGGCGCACGCCCTTGCCTCGCACCGGCCC
>JALZAO010000036.1 GCA_030948305.1 Pseudomonadota bacterium | reverse complement strand
ACATCGTCCCCGGGCTCGCTGAATCGTGGACCGTCTCGGCCGACGGCAAGACTTATACGTTCAAGCTGCGCAAGGGTGTCAAATTCCACAGCAACGCGAATTTCACGCCGAGCCGCGACTTCAACGCCGACGACGTGCTGTTCTCGTGGAACCGCATGGCCGATGACAATCATCCGTTTCACAAAATGACCGCCGGCCAGACTTTCGCGTACTACGACGACATGGGTATGAAGAATATCGTCGACACCGTCCAGAAGATCGACGACTCGACCGTGCGTTTCAACCTCAAGCGGCCCGAGGCACCGTTCCTTGCCGACATGGCGATGGACTTCGCGTCGATCCTGTCGAAGGAGTATTTCGAGGCGATGCAAAAGAAGGGCACGCCCAACGCCGCGGATGTGTACCCGATCGGCACCGGGCCGTTCGAGTTCGGCTCCTACCAGAAGGACGCGGTGATCCGCTACAAGGCGTTCGACCGCCATTGGAAGGGCCGTCCTAAGATCGACAACCTCATCTACTCCATCACCCGGGACGCGACCGCGCGCTATGCCAAGCTCAAAACCGGCGAGTGCCAGGTGATGGCGTTCCCGAAGCCGGCGGATCTGGACGAGATGAAAAAAGATCCGCAGCTCACCGTGCTGCAAAAGGAAGGCCTCAACATCGGCTACATCGCGTTCAACACCGAGAAGAAGCCTTTCGACAACAAGCTCGTCCGGCAGGCGCTGAACCTCGCGACCAACAAGGATGCGATCCTCAAGGCCGTCTACCTCGGCAACGGGCAAGCGGCGAAGAACCCGATCCCGCCGATCCTGTGGAGCTATAACAACGCGGTGCAGGATTACCCGTACGATCCAGCGAAGGCTAAGCAATTACTGACGCAAGCCGGTTTCCCCAACGGCTTCGATGTCGACCTGTGGTACCTGCCGGTCACCCGGCCCTACAATCCCGACGGCAAACGCATGGCGGAGATGATCCAGGCCGACTGGGCGAAGGTTGGGGTCAAGGCAACGCTCACAACCTACGAATGGGCCGAGTATCGCAAGCGCGCCAAAGGCGGCGAGCATCAGGTCGTGATGTTCGGCTGGTCCGGCGACAACGGCGACCCCGATAACTTCTTCGTGCCGCTGCTGGGATGCGAGGCGGTCAAGGGCGGGGGCAATAACGCACGCTGGTGCAACAAGCCGTTCGAAGACCTGATCATCAAAGCCGCACAGACACCCAAGCAAGCCGACCGCGCCAAGCTCTACGAGCAGGCGCAGGTCATCGTCAAGGACGAAGCGCCGTGGATCACGGTTGCCCACTCGATCCGCTTCGAGCCCTTGCGCAAGGAAGTCAAAGGCTACAAGATGGACGCGACGGCGCATCACTACTTCAACGGCGTCGATATCACGACGTCACCTGCGCCCTGAGTCGTCGTTAGCAGGATCCTCAATAACGTCGTTCCCGCGACAGCGGGAATCCAGCGTCTTTTGTACGAACGCCGCTGGGTCCCCGCTTTCGCGGTAACGACGCATACATTTGGGACAGGACGCGTACCTTAGGGATAATTTATCTATTCCGCCGTCAGTGGATTTGCACGGGATTCACAACGCGTCTAGCGCACCCGGATACCCCGCCTCATGCTGACGTACATCCTCCGCCGCGTCCCCCTGATCATCCCGACTTTTATCGGCGTGACGCTGCTCGCGTTCGCGTTGATTCACCTCATCCCGGGCGATCCGGTGGAGAATCTTTCGGGCGAGCGCGGCATGGACCCGGCACGGCGCGAGCGGCTGCTGCACGAGTTCGGGCTGGACCGCCCGCTGGCGGTGCAATACGCGACCTACGTTCGTCAGGTGCTCAAAGGCGATCTCGGAATCTCGCTGACCACGCACGAGCCGGTGCTCAGCGAATTCATGACGCTTTTTCCGGCGACGATCGAGCTCGCGTTCTTTGCGATGCTGCTGGCGGTTTGTATCGGCTTGCCCGCTGGAATCCTGGCGGCGCTCCAGCGCAACACCGTCGCCGATTACGCAGTCATGGGTGTGTCGCTGACCGGCTATTCGATGCCCATCTTCTGGTGGGCGCTGCTCCTCATTCTCTTTTTCTCGGTGCAACTGGGCTGGACGCCGGTGTCGGGGCGAATCGCGGTCGAGTTCGACGTGCCGGCGTCGACCGGCTTGATGTTGCTCGACACCTTGCGCAGCGGCGAGGCGGGCGCCTTCCGCTCGGCGCTATCGCATTTGATACTGCCATCGATCGCATTGGGCACGATTCCGCTGGCTGTCATTGCCAGGATGACGCGCTCGTCGATGCTCGAGGTGCTGCGCGAGGATTATGTTCGCACCGCCCGAGCAAAGGGGCTTCCGTATTGGCGAGTGGTGCTGATTCACGCGCTGCGCAACGCGTTGATTCCGGTGATCACTGTGATCGGGCTGCAGGTTGGCCTGTTGCTGTCCGGCGCCATCCTGACCGAGACCATCTTTTCCTGGCCGGGGGTGGGCAACTGGCTGATCCACGGCGTTCAGTCACGCGACTATCCGGTCGTGCAGGGCGGCATATTGCTGGTGGCGTCGATCGTGATCAGTGTCAATCTGATCGTCGATCTGCTCTACGGTGTCATCAACCCGAGGATCCGGCATGCCTGAGGCCGTCATCGCAGACCGCATCCCGCCGGCTCGGGAAGGAAGCGCCTGGCGTGAATTCTGGCAGGCGTATTCGCAGAGCCGCGGCGCGTTGATCGGGCTTGCGCTGGTGATCACGCTCATTCTGCTGGCGATCTTCGCCGACGTTGTGTCGCCGCATCCGCCCAACGAGCAGTATCGCGACTTCACGCTGACGCCGCCGGCGTGGCACGAGGGCGGGACGGCGAATTTCATTCTCGGTACCGACCCGGTCGGCCGCGACATGCTGTCCCGGCTGATCCACGGAACGCGATTGTCGCTCCTGATCGGGCTCATCTCGGTGTCGATTTCGCTGGTCCTCGGCGTCGTGCTCGGCCTGCTCGCGGGTTATTTCCGTGGTCTGGTCGAAACGACCATCATGCGCTTGATGGATGTCATGCTCGCCTTGCCGAGCCTCCTGCTCGCCATCGCCGTCGTCGCGATTCTTGGGCCCGGCCTCATCAATGCGATGTACGCGATCGCCATCGTGCTGCTGCCTCATTACGTGCGCCTGACACGGGCCGCGGTCCTGGCCGAGGCAGGCAAGGAATACGTCGCCTCGTCGCGGATCGCCGGCGCCGGCGCGATCCGGCTCATGTTCGCGACCATCCTTCCCAACTGCGTGGCGCCGCTGATCGTTCAGGCAACGCTCGGCTTTTCGAGCGCGATCCTCGACGCCGCGGCGCTGGGATTCTTGGGCCTCGGCGCGCAGCCGCCCACACCCGAATGGGGGTCGATGCTCGCCGGCGCGCTCGAATTCATCCAGCGCGCGTCGTGGGTGGTGACCTTTCCCGGGCTCGCGATTCTGATCACCGTGCTTGCGTTCAATCTGATGGGCGACGGCTTGCGCGATGCGCTCGATCCGAAGCTCAAACGCTGATGGCGCTGCTCGAAATCGAAGGGCTCACCGTGGAATTCGGCAGCGTCGCGGCGCCGCTTATCGCCGTCGACGACGTCGATCTGACGATGGAGGCCGGCGAGATCGTCGGCTGCGTCGGCGAGTCGGGCTCGGGCAAGAGCGTTACCGCGCTGGCGTTGATGGGGCTGGTCGATTTTCCGGGTCGGGTGCGCGCCAAACGCTTGAGCTTCGACGGGCGCGATCTGCTCGGCCTCTCCGACGCGGGGCGACGCGCGCTGGTGGGCAAGGACATCGCCATGATCTTTCAGGATCCGCTGGCGAGCCTCAATCCCTGCTTCACGGTCGCGTTTCAATTGACCGAGACCATGAGGATCCACGGAACCGACGCGGAGCGGCGAAGCGCCAAGCGCCGCCGCGAGCGCGCGCTGGAGCTCTTGCAGCAGGTTGAGATACCGGACGCCGCGGCGAGGCTGAACGCGTTCCCGCATCAGCTCTCAGGTGGCATGGCGCAGCGGGTCATGATCGCGATGGCGATCGCCTGCAACCCGCGCCTCCTGATCGCCGACGAGCCGACCACGGCTCTTGACGTGACGGTGCAGGCGCAGGTGCTCGATCTCTTAGTGCGTCTGCAGCACGAGCGCGGCATGGCGCTGCTGCTCATCACCCACGATCTCGCGGTGGTCGCGGAAACCGTGCAGCGCGTGATGGTGATGTACGCCGGCCAGCAGGTCGAGACCGGGCCGGTGCCCGCCATTTTCGAGGCGCCCGAGCATCCTTACACGCAAGCGCTGCTGGCGGCGCTGCCGGAGCATAACCTCGAGCGCGCGAGGCTGAAGGCGATTCCCGGGATCGTGCCGGGGCAGTTCGATCGCCCGGTCGGGTGTCTCTTGTCGCCACGCTGCGACTACGCGCTCGAGCGCTGTCATCGCGATCAGCCATCGCTCGAGGGACCGCAAGGGCGAAAGGTGCGCTGTCACTTCCCGCTCGACGCCGCGGGACATCCCACCCGCGGCTGGAAGACCGAGGCGCAGGCTCAGTCACCTGCGCAGTTGCCACCTCAGTTAACACCCGACGCGCCGGCGAGCGCCCCATGACCATCACCGCTCCACTGCTCGAAGCGCGTGAGCTGGCCCGCCATTACACCGTCTCGCGCGGCCCGTTCAAGGCGAAGGGAGTCGTGCGGGCCCTCGACGGCGTGTCCTTCAGCGTACGCGAGGGCGAGACGCTGGCGATCGTCGGAGAATCCGGCTGCGGCAAGTCGACGCTCGCGCGACAGGTGACCATGATCGAACGCCCGACGTCCGGTGAGTTGAGGCTCCACGGCGAGGATGTTGCGCACGCCGACCGCGAGACGCTCAAGCGGCTCCGGCCGCAGGTGCAGATGGTGTTCCAGAATCCGTACGCTTCGCTCAATCCGCGCAAGCAGGTCGTGACCTTGCTCGACGAGCCGTTGGCGATCAACACCGACCTCGGCGTGACGGCGCGGCGCGACGCGGCGCGGGCAATGATGGCGCGCGTCGGTCTTCGTCCCGAGCATGAGCGTCGTTATCCCCACATGTTCTCGGGAGGACAACGCCAGCGCATCGCGGTGGCGCGCGCGCTGATGTTGCAGCCGCGGCTCCTGGTTGCCGATGAGCCGGTGTCCGCGCTCGACGTTTCGATTCAGGCGCAGGTACTGAATCTGCTGATGGACCTGCAGCAGGACATGGGCATCGCCTACCTTTTCATTTCGCATAACCTGCAGGTGGTGCGCCATATCGCCGAGACGGTCGCGGTGCTATATCTGGGGAAGATCGTCGAGTCGGGATCGAAGGCGCTGGTGTTCCGGCGCCCGGCGCATCCGTACACGCGGGCGCTCCTCGCCAGCACTCCTTCGCTGCGAAGCGCGAACCGACGCGCCGCGGTGCAATCGGTTTCCTCGCACACCAGCCGAGCGCCGGAAGGCGAAAACGGGGCACGCCGCACCAGCACCGTGCTCAAGGGGGAGCCGCCATCGCCGCTGAACCCTCCCTCCGGTTGCACGTTTCACGGACGCTGTCCCTACGCCATCGAGCGATGTCGTGTCGAAGTGCCGATGCTCGAGCCCTTCGACGGCGCGTTGGTTTCGTGCCACCGCGTGGCGGAGATCAACGTTTGATGGCCCCACCCTGTAGATCGTCATTCCCGCGCAAGCGGGAATCCATTGTTTGTTTACGGGCGCAAATGGATCCCCGCTTTCGTGGGGATGACGCTCGATTGGGCCGCCTCTGACATTGACGCTAGCGGGCGCTTTGGGCATGATCGGTAGCGCTACGCAGCCGTCACGAACGGCTGACGTGACGTTCATACCTTCACTCCGTGCTTGCCTTCATTCTCCGTCGCATCCTGCAATCGGTCGCGGTCATGACCGCCGTGGCGTTTATCGCATTCGCCTTGTTCACCTACACCGGCGATCCGGTCACGTTCATGGTCGGCCAGGACGCGACCCAGGAAGACCGCGCGCGGCTGCGCGCGGATCTCGGCCTCGACCAGCCGTTCTACATCCAGTTCGGCCGCTTCGTCGGTCGAGCGGTCCAAGGTGACTTCGGGCTTTCGCTGCGCCAGGGACGTCCGGTCTCGACGCTGCTCAAGGAGCGTCTGCCCGCGACGCTCGAGCTTGCCTTCACCGCGGCGGTGCTCGCGCTTCTGCTCGGCGTCCCAGCCGGTGTCTATACCGCGCTCAGGCGCAACTCGTGGCTGTCGCACATCCTTCTCGCCGTCTCGCTCGTCGGCGTGTCGCTGCCGACATTCCTGATCGGCATCCTGCTGATCCTCGTGTTCGCGGTGATTCTGGGATGGCTGCCGTCGTTCGGGCGTGGTGACACCATCGCTCTGGGTTGGTGGACGACGGGCTTTCTGACCAAGGGTGGGCTGAAAGCGCTGATCCTGCCCTCGATCACGCTCATGCTTTTCCAGATGACGCTGATCATGCGGCTGGTGCGCGCCGAGATGCTGGAAGTGCTGCGCACCGACTACATCAAGTTCGCCCGCGCACGGGGCCTGACCGACCGCGCGATTCATTTCGGCCATGCGCTGAAGAACACGCTGGTGCCGGTGATCACGATTACCGGCCTGCAGCTCGGCGCGATCATCGCCTTCGCCATCATCACCGAGACCGTATTCCAATGGCCGGGCATGGGCCTGCTCTTCATCCAGGCAGTTGGATTTGCGGACGTGCCGGTGATGGCCGCGTATCTGTGCTTTATCGGCTTGGTTTTTGTGCTGATCAATCTGGTCGTCGATCTGCTGTACTATGCCGTCGATCCGCGGCTGCGCATCGAACGGCTTGCGGCCGCGCATTGATCAATGTGATTTCATGAACGATTTCACGAGCCCTGTCGAACACATCCGCGCCGACCACGTCGAGCTGACCGCACTGCGTCGCGATCTGCACGCGCATCCCGAGCTCGGTTTCGAGGAGCACCGGACGGCGGAAATCGTGGTGCGCGAGCTCACCGCGTTAGGAATCGAGCATCACACCGGCATTGGCAAGACCGGCGTCGTCGGCGTGATCCGCGGCGAGCGCCAGGATAGCGGCCGGGCAGTCGGCCTGCGCGCCGATATGGACGCGCTGCCGATGCACGAGGAAAACGCCTTTGCCCATGTGTCGCGATTCAAGGGGCGGATGCACGGCTGTGGACACGACGGTCACACCACCATGCTGCTCGGCGCCGCGCGCTACCTGTCCCGCACCCGGCGCTTCGACGGCACGGTGTATCTCATCTTCCAGCCCGGCGAAGAAGGATTTGGCGGCGGCAAGGCGATGATCGACGACGGTTTGTTCGAGCGCTTTCCCGCCGACGAGATTTACGCGCTGCATAACTGGCCGGCGCTGCCGCCGGGAAAAATTGGCGTCCGGCCAGGGCCGGCGATGGCGGCGGCGGACCGGATCGAAATTCACATCGAGGGTCGCGGCGGGCACGGGGCGCATCCCTACCTGGCAATCGACCCGGTGCTGGTCGCGGGCCACATCATCACCGCCGTGCAGTCGATCGTGTCGCGCAACGTGAGTCCGATCGACACCGCGGTGGTCAGTCTGTGCGCGATGCACGCCGGTAATATGGCGGCCATGAGTGTGATTCCGAGCGAGGCTCGATTGGTCGGCACGGTACGCACCTTCCGACCAACGACGCAGATCGCGATCGAAAAGCGATTGACCGAGCTCGTCCATTCCATCGCCGCGGCCTTCGGCGCGACGGCAACCCTCAAGTACGAACGCGTTTATCCGGCGACGATCAACAGCGACCTGCAGGCGGTCTTTGCGGCTGACGTCGCGGACACGCTGGTCGGCGCCGAGAACGTGGTGCGTGACCTGGAGCCGTCGATGGGATCGGAGGATTTCTCCTTCATGCTGCAGCAGCGGCCCGGCGCCTACGCCCGCCTGGGACAGGGCGGCGCTGAGGGCGGCTGTTTTCTGCATAACGCCCGTTACGACTTCAACGACGAGGTGATTCCGCTCGGTGCGGGCTATCTCGCCGCGCTGGCCGAGGCGGCGATGCCGATTTCCCGATGAATGCGATCCCTCATTTTTCTCAGAGCTATATGGAGGCGCGGGATAAATTCGTGGTCGCGGCCCGGATGCGCGGCGCGCACCTGATGAATCATGTGCATCCGTCCGCGCGAGGCGCCGCGGGCGAAGAGCTGTCGATGGACTTTGCCATGCTCGGCAATGTCGATTCGCCCGGACTGCTGCTCCTGATTTCGGGAACCCATGGCGTCGAGGGCTTTTGCGGCTCGGGATGCCAGGTTGCCCTGTTGCACGATCAGACGTTCATGGACGAGGTCCAGCGTTCGGGCATCGCGGTGCTCATGTTGCATGCGCTGAATCCCTATGGCTTCTCGCATCTGCGGCGCGTCAACGAGGACAACGCCGACCTCAATCGCAACTTCGTCGATTTCGCCGCGCCGCTGCCGGTCCATCGTGCCTACGCGGAAATCCATTCCATGCTCCTGCCCGCGACCTGGCCGCCACCGGCTGACAACGAGACCAGGCTCAACGCGTGGATCGCGCAGCATGGCCGCAAGGCCTATCAGGCAGCGGTGAGCGGGGGCCAGTATCAATATGCCGACGGGCTGTTCTACGGCGGGAGCAAGCCCGCGTGGAGCAATGAGGTCCTCCGGGGAGTCCTGCACAAGTACGCCTCCCAGCGGGCGCTGCTGGGATGGATCGATATCCACACCGGGCTTGGACCTCGAGGCCACGGTGAAAAGATCTACGCCGGACTGGACTACGCCGCGGACATCGCGCGCACCAAGGCATGGTGGGGCGATGATGTGACGTCGTTCCTGGACGGGACGTCGACCTCCGCGCCGCTCACCGGCATCAACGGTACCGCAGCGCGTGACGAATGCCCCAACGCCGCCTTTGCGGGTATCGCACTCGAATACGGTACTTACCCTGTGGAGCAGATACTAGAAGTATTCCGGGCCGAGCACTGGATCCACCATCACCCGAAGGCGCCCAAGGCGCAGCGAAAAGAGATCAAGCGTAATCTGCGCGACATGTTCTACGTCGATGCCGACGATTGGAAGCAGATGGTGTACACGCAGGCGGTCGACGGCTGCAGGCGGGCCATCGATCATCTCGGCGAGATGCGGATGTACGCCTAACGAGCCCTCGAAACCGCAGGAGTGCAACAATGAATACCATTCAACAACTGCTGGCGCGTGCGTCGGTCGTCCTGGTCGCGGCCACATTGACGGCGCTCGGCGCATCGGCGGCGCCGTTCCGGTTTGCCGATCAGGGCGACGCCCTTTCGATGGATCCCCATTCGCTCAACGAGTCGCTGCAGCTCACCATCACTGCCAACATTTTCGAGCCGCTGGTGGGGCGCGGCAAGAAGCTCGAGCTCGTTCCCCTGCTGGCGACGACATGGAAGCAGACCGCGCCCACGGTGTGGCGCTTCACCTTGCGTCAGAACGTCAAGTTCCACGACGGGACGCCGTTCAATGCGGACGACGTCATATTCTCGTACGAGCGCTCCAAGGCCGACGGGTCGGACATGAAGACCAAGATCGGAACCATCAAGGAGATGAGGAAGATCGACGACTATACGGTCGACTTCGTCACCAACGAGCCGTTTCCCATCCTGCCCGACACCATCAACACCTGGTTCATCATGAGCAAGGTGTGGTGCGAAAAGAACAATTCCACGACGCCAGTCGACGTGCGCAAGGGCAAGGAGAACGC
>JALZAO010000322.1 GCA_030948305.1 Pseudomonadota bacterium | reverse complement strand
GTAGCGCGGCGGCGGAAGCTTCCGCACCGAATCGAGCGCGACGGCGAACCCAGGAACCTGCTCGAGGCGCGCGAGCAACTCCGCTATCGATTGCTTCTGGGCGAGACGGCTGCCGCGCCCCGCTGCGCTGGCAGAGCTCGGCGCGAGAAATCCCTGCCGCTTGTCGACCCCGGCGCGAATCGTGCCCTTCTGCGTGAGCAGCCATTCGGCGATGGACAACCACTGTGGAAGTCCGTCGACGCTAGGTGGCGGCAGACCGCTCCCCTCCGACCAGGCAGCAAGCGGATGATCGGGTCGCTCGACTCGAAGGTTGTCGCCGGCGTGACGCGCAAGCTTCAGCAGTGGCGTGACGACCTCGCGCGGAAACGCGGCGTCGAGCGCGCCCAGCTCGCGATCGATCTCGGCAACCAGCGCCTTTTCCAGATTGACGCGCAGGGCCTCCTTGTCATCCACGACGACGAAGTGCAACCACTGGTCGCGCTTGGCGAGCATCCCGGCAACGAGCTCGATCAGCCGATCAGCATCGTTGTCGAGGTGGTCGAGCAGCCGCCGCCACGCAACATCGTCCGCGCCTGCCGCTTCGAGCTCCGAACGCGCCGCATCGAGGTAGAGCGGCATGCCGCGATCGACGAAGCGCGGCAAAGTCCCGACCTTCAAGGTCAGGGGCGCGCGGCGCATCAGCGAGGCGCACAGCGCATCGATCGTTTGCACCTGCAGACGCGCGGGATGCGCGATCAGATTCCATTCCAGCGCCGCGTCGCGCTGCAATACGGCTCGCGCCAGCCGCCAGGTCAGCGCCGCGTGGGCTTCCGGCGGCGCGGCTTCCGCCTCGGCGCTTCGCAGTGCGACCACAATGCGTTCGCGGATCTCTCCGGCGGCCTTGCGCGTGAAAGTCATGGCGACGATCGCCTCGGGCCGCTCGACGCGCGAGAGCAGAACAAGATAGCGCTGGATCAGCAGCTCGGTCTTGCCCGAGCCGGCCGGCGCCTGAACGACAAATGAGCGCGAGACGTCGAGCGCGGCCGATCGCTCGGCCTCATCGGAGATCGCGCTTCGCTTATTCATCGTCGAAATTTTGCTCGACAAGATTGCGCACCGATTGGATTCGGCATAATGGCTGCAGGCAGCACGTGCGGCACGCCAAAGGCTGCTGCCGCGGACTGACCACGGCGTTGCCTTCGGCGATTTCCGCCGCCAAGGCGCCGAGCTGCAAGCGCCACCAGGCTTCGAGCGCCTGCCAATCGTCGAGCTTACACACGGAAATCTGAGTTACCGGACTCAGCGCGGGCCATGCGCTCGCATCTGCGGCAAGGCCCACCGCGACGACGGCGTCGGGACGCAGTTGCGCATATGCGGCGGCGCGAACCGTGACGCCGGGATGTGCGTCGCGCTGGGCGAGCACGTACATGCCGAGCTGGCTCGCGCGAGGTCGCGAGTCGAACCATTGTGCCGGCCGCTCGGCGAGGCCGGTCTTGAAGTCAATGATCGCGGTGCCGCCATCGGCGAGCGCATCGACGCGATCGAATTTGATCCGGAACGTCAAGGATGCGAGATCCACCTTTGCTTTCGCTTCGACCCCTTCGGCCGTGAACGGCGGCCGCGCTCGTTCGATCTCGAGCCACGCGTGCAGAAGACGCTCCAGGCGCGTCGCTTCCGCGCGGCGGACAAGGATCGGCAAGCCTCGCCAGCGACCTGCGGGGAATTGCGCGAGCGCGGATTGGACGGCGGCTTCGACAGCTCGCTTCTTGCCTGCATTGTCGAACGCGACCAGCGTGGCTTGGTTACCAGTGACGTTCCAGAACGCGGCCATGGCCAGGTGCACCAGCTCGCCGCGTTCCCGGAGTGACAGGCCGCCGAGCGGAGCCGGCCAGGGCTCTGCGGCGAGGCGATGGCGGGCTGCGGCCTGGAACGGACAATCGCTTTGCGAGGCGATGATGCGTGATCCGCCCGGCGCAATGCTTCCCGGCGCAAGTCGCGGGGCGTGATCGTCGGCAACGGACTCGAGACCCTGATGGGTCGCGATAATCCGCGGCCACGCCGGTGGCGACGCGGGAAGCGGCCACTCCGGATAGGTCATGATCAATGCCGACGGCGAAGACGGACGATCGTCGATGGTCGACGCGGAGCTAAAAACAACTTCGCCGGCGGCGGCCGCGAAACCCGCGGTCAACGCACGAGCAAAAGAGAGCTCTCCGGACGCATTCGAGCGCGGAATCCGGCGCTCTCGCTGCCAGGCGATCGGCAACATCGGGTTGGGGTCTGGCCCCCGCGGCCATCGATCCGCGGCGAGACCCACCACCCAGAGCGCGTCGAAGGTCATGCCGCTCGCTTCGAGCACGCCGAGAATTTGCATTGGCGCGTCGCTGCCTTCGGGCTGAAACACCGTCTCGCGCGCCATCGCACGGAGCTTGTCGACCGCGGTCGACCGGCTCATGCGGGTTGACACCGCACCCAGCGACGAAAACTGCAACAACAAACGTTCCCAGGCTTCGCGCGCCTGGTACTCGGCGCTGTCCAGCGTGCGAGGTCCGGGCCATCCCGCTGCAGCTAGCCAGGTGCGCCACACGTCCACCCAATGCCGCGGCGAAGCGGTGCGCTCCCACTCACGCATGGACGAAGCGCTGCGC
>JALZAO010000321.1 GCA_030948305.1 Pseudomonadota bacterium | reverse complement strand
ATCAAGACCGGCGGCAAGCAATACAAGGTTGCCCCCGGCGAAAAACTCAAGATTGAACAGATTCCCGCGGATGTGGGCGCGGAAGTGATTCTCGATCAGGTATTGATGGTCGGAGACGGCTCGACGATACGTCTGGGACAGCCCGTGGTTGCCGGGGCAAGCGTCAAGGCGACGGTCGTCGCGCACGGGCGCGGCGACAAGGTCACTATCTTCAAGATGCGGCGGCGCAAGCATTACCAGAAACACCAGGGCCATCGACAAGGCTACACCGAGGTCAAGATCGACGGCATCGTCGGCTAGGCGCTGGATCCGCTCAAGGCAACGCGAGGTAATTATTCATGGCACACAAAAAAGCAGGCGGCAGCTCGCGCAATGGCCGCGATTCGCATTCCAAAAGGCTCGGCGTAAAGGCCTACGGCGGTGAAGCGATCACGGCGGGCGCCATTATCGTTCGGCAGCGCGGCACGAAGGTACATCCTGGGACCAACGTCGGCATGGGCAAGGACCACACGCTGTTCGCGCTCGTCGATGGGAAGGTTGCTTTCACCGTCAAGGGGTCCGAAAAGCGCACCTTCGTCAGCATTCTCACGCCGGCATAAGAGCGCGTCGACACCGATTGTCGCGCAGCCGCCGGTGCGGCAGCAAAAGGAATCCCCGCCCAGGCGGGGATTTTCGTTTATGGCGTCAGAGAGATTCGATCCGGATTGCCTTTGGCAGCGGTACGAAGTGCTCATCGAACGTCGTCAGCGCCGCTCCAGCCACCACAACATTCCAGCTGCAAAGACGACGAACGCCGCGACCGGGAATGCGGCCGAAAACAAGGGGGGCCAATCGTTGATCACGCCCAGATAGGAGAAGAGGCGGCCAAGGAGAAAGAACACCAGTCCCAGCATCGTGCCGGCAAAAATGCGAAAGCCCACCCCTCCCGCGCGACGCTGGAAATACGCGAAGGGAAGCGCCAGAACCATCATCACCAGCACTGCAGCGGGGTAGAAAACCTTGTTCCAGAGGGCGATTTCGAAGCGCGAGGTCTTCTGCTGGTTGTTCCCGAGCACGCGTATGTTGTCGTAGAGCGAGGTCATTTCCAGTTTCTCCGGAGCGACCTGGTAAACGGTCAGAATCGAGGGTTTGAGTACCGTTTCCCAAGTGAATTCGTCGGCGAGGGTAAGCTTCGCGCCTGACGGCGACAGCTCGGTTGTTTGCACGTTCTTAAGCAGCCACCGCCCGTCGTAAACAAAGGTCCCCGTGTCTGCGACCCGGAGCGCTTTCAGGCGCAGGTCGGAGTCGAACTCGTATACCCGGATGCCGATAAGCTTGGCGCCGCCGGAATCGTCCACGACGCTCTTGATGTTGACGAAGGTCGACAGAGGCAGCTGCTGCCGGAACCAGAATCCGGACTGGAATTGCTGTGCCACGATGCGTGTGGCCTGATCCTGGGCCTGCATGCGCACCTGTTGCGCCAATCGCTCCGCGGGTGGAGCGAAGAATTCACCGGCAAGAAAAGTCGCGATCGCCAGCGGGATGCCGACGCGCAGTATGGCGAAGGTAATCTGAGTCAGCGACGCGCCTGAAGTGCGCATGACCGTGTATTCCGAATTGCCGACCAGCTGAGCGATCGCGAAAAGCGTCCCGATGAGTGCCGCCGTTGGCATCAGCTCGTAGACGTGGCCCGGCAGGCTCAGGCCCACGAACAGCAGCCCGCGGCCAAGCGTGTATCCGTCCTTGCCGACGTTCCCGAGCTCGTGAATGAGGTCGAACAAGGCAAAGAGCATCAGCAGCGCCACGAAAATCAGCAGCGTCGCGTAAAAAACTTCCCGTCCGATGTAGCGATTGAGCGTCTTCATGCCGGTTGCCGACGCGAAAACCATCCGAAAACCGATTGCCGCCGATGAAACAGCGCGACGACCACGCTCGCGGCAATGGTGTGAATCAAGAAAAGGCCCGTCACGAACGACAATCGGCCCTGAGCGACGAAGCTTTGCACGATGTTCAGGCAGTTGAAGTAGAGCATGTACGCAAACAAAGCCGCGAAGAGGTTGAATGATCGGCCCATCCGCGGATTGACGTAGGAAAGGGGGATGGCCAGCAGGACCAGCAGGAAGGCGCTGATCGGTACCGAGATCCGCCAGAAAAGCTCGGCCCGCTCGGTCGCTCCGGTGCCGAGGATCAGCAGCGTGGTAGGAACTGCCTTGAGCGATGCGGGCAGCGCCCGGGCCTCCGCCGGCTCGATTCTCCGGCCGAGGTGCCCGAACTCCGCGCTGCGAAAATCGGCGGTGCCCGCTTTGCCTTCGTAGCGCCGTCCGTCCTCGAGCACGATAAAGCGGTCGCCGTTGGGCTTATCTTCGATCCGGCCGGAACGCGCAACGGTGGTAGCGTCCTTCTCGCTGTCGATCGAATGCAGAAAAATATTGCGGATCGTTCCGTCGAAGGAATTGATGCTTTCGATGAATACGACCAGCTTCGCCCGCTTGAACTCCTTGAACAGTCCGGGGGCCAGGAGCGACAGCTCCTCGCGCGACTCGAGCTGGCGTTCGTACTCGAGGCGGCGCTGTTCCGCCCACGGCGACAGCCAGAGCGAGAGCACGGCGATCGCGATGAGGAACGGGCTCGCGAACCAGAGGATGGGCTTCAGC
>JALZAO010000320.1 GCA_030948305.1 Pseudomonadota bacterium | reverse complement strand
GCTTGGGGCCGATGGCAGTCACCCGATCCTGGGTCGGTCGATTGTTGACCATCTCCGCCACGTTTTGCGGTTGGCCGCCGTCGCCCGGGAGCTTTAGCGCGTTGTCGTTGACCGGCCGCGGGGCGGCAGTGAGCTTGGTCGGATAGCGCTGGGTCAGCTTGTCGGCCGGCTGATTGAATCCGTTTTCCGCCGTCGGCTTGGAGAAAAGCGAATTGAACGACTCCTTCATCTTCGGCAATTCGATCCTGTCCTGTGGCCGCTTCGGTCCCGCCAGGCTCGCCACCACGGTGGCGAGGTCGAGCTCCAGCGTTTGCGAATAGTCGATGCTGCCCGCCTTCGGCGTGCCGAACATTTCCTGCGCCCGGAAATACGCCTCGACCGCCTCGACTTCCGCCGTCGTGCGCCCAGTCTTGACCAGGTAGTCGATGGTCTTGTCATCGACCCCGAAAAAGCCCATCGTCGCGCCGTATTCGGGCGCCATGTTGCCGATGGTGGCGCGATCCGGCACCGCCAGCGACGCCGCGCCCTCGCCGAAGTATTCGACGAATTTTCCCACGACCTTCGCCTTGCGCAGCATCTCGGTCACGGTGAGCACCAGGTCGGTAGCCGTGACGCCTTCGTTGAGCTTGCCCTTGAGGTGCACGCCGACGACGTCGGGAGTCAGGAAATACACCGGCTGGCCAAGCATCCCCGCCTCGGCCTCGATTCCTCCGACACCCCACGCGACGACGCCGATGCCATTGATCATGGTGGTGTGCGAATCAGTGCCCACCAGCGAGTCCGGGTAATACACGCCGTCTTTATGGTGCACGCCCCGCGCGAGGTATTCGAGATTGACCTGGTGCACGATACCTATTCCCGGAGGCACGACCTTGAAAGTGTCGAACGCCTGCATGCCCCACTTCATGAACTTGTAGCGCTCGGCATTGCGCTGGAATTCGATCTTCATGTTGAGATCGAGCGAGTCTTTCGTCCCGTAGTGGTCGACCTGCACCGAGTGATCGACGACCAGGTCGACCGGAACCAGCGGTTCGATCAGCTTGGGGTTTCTGCCCATGCGCTGCGCGACGCCTCGCATCGCGGCGAGATCGCACAACAGCGGCACGCCGGTAAAGTCCTGAAGCACGACCCGAGCGACGACAAACGGGATTTCGTCGGTGCGCGACGCCGTCGGCGCCCAGCGGCTAAGCTCGCGGATGTGATCCTCGGTAACTTTCTTGCCATCGCAGTTGCGCAGTATGGATTCCAGCACGATGCGTATCGATACCGGAAGGCGCGAGATCTTCCCGAGCCCCGCTTTTTCCAGCGCCGGCAGCGAATAGTATTGGCCGGTGACGCCGGAGGCGGTGCGAAACGGCTGCAGGGCATTGAACAAGTTATGCTTCATCACGGTGCCTTTCGACGTTGACCTTGGCTAGCGCCGCGCATCGGCCGGACGGCCCCCGGCTCCCACGGTGATCTCGATGTGCGCTATTCGAAAATCCTGTGCCGACGCGCTACTTTTTCATCATCGCCTTCATGTTGATCGTCAGTCCTGTTTCGGTGACGATGTCGCCCGGCACCTGGCCGGCCTTGCAGGGACCGGTCCACTTGCCGTCGATGCTCGATTTCGACTCGCCCATGTTCATGAAAGGCGGGTCGTAGCTGGCGCTAGCGTCGGTGTGATAGGCGGTGTTGCCGCTGAAGACCATGACCGACTCGGTCTTCATGGTCGTCGGGCCGAGCTTGCAGGTTGCCTTGACGGTCATTCGATTGCCATCGATGCGCCGTTCGTTCTGCGTGCACATATCCTTGGCCACGCCCATGCTGAACTCGCGCATCTCGGCTTGCACCGAGTCGTCGAGGCACATCGTGGTGAGATGCTTCTTGTCGCCCTGCTGCGTGCTCACGCGCGAGACTTCCCACAGGCCCGACTTGAGCACGGGAAGATCGGCCGCGTAGGTGCCAAAGGCGGCGCCACCCGCGGCGCACAAACCGGCGATCGAGGCGATAAGCGCTGAATTTCGGCAGGCGATCATGATGAAAGGCTCCTGGCAGGTTTCATGGGGTTTCGTAAAGGGTCAGATCACGAACAGGTCGACGAACTCGTGCACCGCGCTCGCATCCAGCGCTGCGGAATCGAGCGCACGCTGAAGAATCGCACGCTGTTGCCTGGGCGGAAACCGTCGCGCGACGTTGGTCTTGAATTTTTCGATCAGGTGAGGCATGCCTTCCTTGCGCCGACGGCGATGACCGATCGGATACTCGACTACGACTTCGGCCAGCTTGCTGCCATCCTTGAACTCGATGGTAATCGCGTTGGCGATCGAGCGCTTGTCGGGATCGAGATAATCCTTCGAGAACTGCCTGTCCTCGACGCATACCATCTTATCGCGCAAGCGATCGATGCGGGGATCGTTGGCGATGCTGTCCTCGTAGTCGGCGGCGGTGAGATGGCCGTGGATCAACGGCACGGCCACCATGTACTGGATGCAGTGGTCACGATCAGCGGGATTGGCAAGCGGGCCTTTTTTGTCGATGATGCGGATTGCCGATTCCTGCGTTCGCAGAGTGATCTTGCTGATGTCGGCGATCCTGTCGACGACCTTGGGGTGGAGCACCATCGCGCATTCGACTGCGGTCTGGGCGTGGAACTCG
>JALZAO010000319.1 GCA_030948305.1 Pseudomonadota bacterium | reverse complement strand
GACTGCAAGCGCTCCTTTTCCGGCGGCGGGGTGTCGTTGACCAAGTAAGGCTTGATCGAATGGTACTGCTTGAAGAACTGACTCATGTCCACGATCAGATCGCGGATCACCGGCAGGCCCGGCAACGGGCGCAGCACGACCGGTTCCTTCAGCTCCTTCAGGTTGGTGATACACGCGAGGCCGTTCTTGCCGTTGATGTTCATCGCGTCGGAGCCGCACACGCCCTCGCGGCATGAGCGACGAAACGAGAACGTATCGTCCTGCTCTTTGACCCTGATGATCGCGTCGAGGAGCATTCGATCGTGCACGTCGAGCTTGACCTCGTAATCCTGCATGCGCGGAGCGGCATCCTTTTCAGGATCGTAGCGGTAGATTTTGAACTTCATCCGATGTGCTCCGGTGTAAGGGCCTGTTCGCCCTAGTACGTGCGCGTCTTGGGCGGGAAAGCGTCGACACTCAAAGGCTTCAGATTGACCGGCTTGTAATCGAGCCGGTTGCCGTCGCGATACCACAAGGTGTGTTTCAGCCACACCGCGTCATCGCGGGCCGGATAATCGCTGCGAGCCTGCGCGCCGCGGCTCTCGCGCCGGGCTTCTGCGGAAACGACGGTTGCCTTGGCGGTCTCGATGAGATTGTCGAGCTCCAGCGCCTCGACCCGCGCGGTGTTGAAGATCCTGCTCTTGTCCTTGATCGCAATCCGCTTCACCCGCTCCTCGAGCGCTCCCACCTTGGCCACACCTTCGCTCAGAAGCTGCTGGTTGCGAAACACGGCGCAATGCGCCTGCATCGTCTGCCGCAGATCGTTGGCAACTTCCGCTACCTGCTCTCCCGAGGTCGCCGCGTCGAGACGTGCGAGGCGCGCCAGCGCGCTTTCTGCCGCGTTCGACGGCAGCGGCTTGTGCGTCCGGCGTGCCAGTTGCTGATCGACGATGAAGTTACCCGCGGCGCGGCCGAATACCAGCAAATCCAGAAGCGAATTCGTGCCGAGCCGGTTGGCACCGTGAACCGAGACGCAGGCGCACTCGCCAATCGCATAAAACCCGTTGATGACTGCATTAGGATCGCCGTCGCGAGGAGCTACCACCTGACCGTGAATATTGGTGGGTATGCCGCCCATCTGATAGTGAATCGTCGGCACCACCGGGATCGGCTCCTTGATCGGATCGACGTTGGCGAACTTGATCGCGATCTCGCGTATCGACGGCAGCCGCTTCATGATCACCTCGGGGCCGAGGTGATCGAGCTTGAGCAGAACATAATCCTTGAGCGGGCCGCAGCCTCGGCCTTCCTTGATCTCCTGATCCATCGAGCGCGAGACGACGTCGCGCGACGCGAGGTCCTTCAGGTTCGGGGCGTAACGCTCCATGAAGCGCTCGCCGTTGCAGTTGAGCAGGATGCCACCCTCGCCGCGAACGCCCTCGGTGATCAGCACTCCGACGCCGGCGACTGCCGTCGGATGGAATTGCCAGAACTCCATGTCCTCCAGCGGGATGCCGGCGCGCGCGGCCATGCCCAGGCCGTCACCGGTGTTGATGAACGCGTTGGTGCTCGCGGCGAAAATGCGGCCGCCGCCGCCGGTCGCGAACAGCGTCGCCTTGGCCTGCAGAACCATGACTTCGCCGGTTTCCATCTCAAGCGCGGAAACGCCGAGCACGTCGCCGTCCGCGTCACGGATCAGATCGAGCGCCATCCATTCGACGAAGAACTGGGTGCGCGCGCGCACGTTGCGCTGGTAGAGCGTGTGCAGCATCGCATGGCCCGTCCGGTCAGCCGCGGCGCAGGAGCGCTGAATCGATTTCTCGCCGAAGTTCGCCGAATGCCCGCCGAAGGGACGCTGATAGATCGTGCCGTCGGCATTGCGATCGAACGGCATGCCGAAATGCTCGAGCTCGTAGACGACCTGCGGCGCCATTTTGCACATGAACTCGATTGCGTCCTGGTCGCCGAGCCAGTCGGAGCCCTTGATCGTGTCGTACATGTGCCACAGCCAGCTGTCTTCGGACATGTTGCCGAGCGCGGCGCCGATGCCTCCCTGTGCCGCCACGGTATGCGACCGGGTTGGAAATACTTTCGACAACACCGCGACGGAGAGGCCGGCCTCGGCGAGCTGCAACGATGCGCGCATGCCCGCGCCGCCGGCGCCGACCACGATCGCGTCGAATTTTCGAACCGAAAGTGAGCTCACACCTGCCCCGCGGCCCAGAGAATTTGCGCGAGCCATGCGGCGTACGCAACCAGAACGACGAGCGTCATTACCTCGAGCGCGAGCCTCAACGCGGTCGGCTTGATGTAGTCCATCCAGATGTCGCGCATCCCGATCCAGGCGTGCCAGAGAAGCGCAAGACCGAGCAGCAAGGTCGTGATGCGGAATGCGCCGTTGGCGAACAGCGCTTGCCACAGCGGGTAGTCGATGCCACCGTTGTAAAGCGTGACACCCAGCATCCATAACGTGTAGAGAACCATGATGACCGCAGTCACGCGCTGGACGAGCCAGTCCTTCCAGCCATAGTGCGCCCCGACGGTCTGGCGCAGCGGCCGAGTCACCACAACCGCACCGCGATGATCAGTGTCAGAGCGAGACTCGCAACGAGGACCACAACGCTGGATTGACGCGCGGGCGTCAAATCATCACCGACAT
>JALZAO010000318.1 GCA_030948305.1 Pseudomonadota bacterium | reverse complement strand
ACACCGGTTTGACAGACCCATTCCTCCTTCGACAGTCTCGGGACAAACGGAAATAGTTATCGTGCCTCCTGCAATTCCGCCGCGCGCAGCGTATTGGCGAGCAGCGTCGCGATCGTCATCGGGCCCACGCCGCCGGGGACCGGAGTGATCCAGCTCGCGCGCTCTTTCGCAGCCGCGAAGTCGACGTCGCCGCACAGCTTGCCGTCCGCGTCGCGATTCATGCCGACGTCGATAACGATCGCACTCTGATTGATCCAGTCGCCCTTGACGAACCGCGCCTTGCCGACCGCGGCGACGAGGATATCGGCCTGGCGCGCGATGCTGGGCAGATCGCGCGTCGCGGAGTGGCAGACCGTGACGGTGCAGCGCGCCATCAGGAGCTCGAGCGCCATCGGCCGGCCGACGATGTTCGATTGGCCGATGATCACCGCGTGCTTGCCGACGAGGTCAACCCCCGTGTCGCGAATGAGCGTCATGCAGCCCTGAGGCGTGCAGGGACGAAGCGCGGGCCGTTTCAGCACCAGCATGCCCATGTTGTACGGATGCAGGCCGTCGACATCCTTGCGCGGATCGATGCTTTCGGCCACCGCGTCGGAATCGATTTCCTTGGGCAACGGGAGCTGGACCAGGATGCCGTGCACCGCGGGATCGGCATTGAGGCGTGCGATCAGCGTCAGCAGCTCGTGCTGCGAAACGGTTCCCGGCAGATCGTACGAGAAGGATTTCATGCCTACGGCGTCGGTGGTCCGGCGCTTGTTGCGCACATAGATCTCCGATGCGGAATTCTCGCCTACGAGCACCACTGCCAGGCCAGGAGGTGGCTTGCCCGCCGCGACTCTCGCCGCGATCTGCTCCTTGATTTCTGCCGTCACGCGCTCGGCGCGCGCCTTGCCATCGATAACGCGGGCAGTCATGAGCGTCCCGAAAAGCACAGAATTCTACCGGATTCGAAGCGTCGGCCAGCCTTTCTCGCTCGCCAGCGCCGCCAGCGCGGGATCTGCGTTGACCGCGACCGGATGCGTTACGCGGGACAGCAGTGGGATATCGTTGCGCGAATCGCTGTAGAACCAGCTCTGGCGAAAGCGCGCGAGCGTATCGTTGCGCTCGGCAAGCCACGCCTCGAGTCGCGCGATCTTGCCTTCGCGCATGTTCGGCGTGCCGGCGACCCTGCCGGTGAAGCGGCCGTCACGCATCTCCGGATCGCTCGCGATCAGGTTCTCGAAGCCCAATTCACCCGCGATGGGGGCGGTGAGAAAGCGGCTCGCCGCAGTGGTGAGCACCATCAGATCGCCGGAGGACCGGTGCCTGTCGACAAGCTCGCGCGCCGCGATCGGAATCATCGGCATAATCTTCTTTTGCATGTATTCACCGCGCCAGTTTTCGAGTTGCGGCAATGCATGGGAAGCCAGGGTAGAGACGTAGAACTCGGTGAATTCCAGCACGCCGACCTCACCGCGCCGGTAGCGGTCGACGACTTGTCGGTTCGCGCGCTCGAAGGATGCCCGATCGAGCACGCCGCGCTCGATCAGAAACTCGACCCATGCTTCATCGCAGTCGCCGGTGAGCAGCGTATGGTCGAGATCGAAAAGGGCTAAAACGTCGGCAGGCAAGGGCGCGACCGGGATTACAATCCGCGCGTGGAGATCGGTCCGATTGTACATGCACCCGCGATCCTGGAGAGGCTCGCACTCGAGCTCGCCGCGCCGCGTGGAATCTACCTGCCGCTGCGAATCGAGAACGATGTCGTGGGCTGGGTCGATGAGGAGCGCGCGGATGTGCTGGCGCGGTTCGCCGATGTCTTCGATTGGCGTACATCGGGTCCTGCATCGGCCCTTGTGCTCAACACGTCCCTCAGGACTGTCGCTGCACGCACCGCGGCACTGGATCGCGTCGTCGATGCCCTCGCCCACGAAGGCCGTCTCAGCGCATGGCGCAACGAACGGTACGCGATTGCGACGTACCTGGGTTCGTCGCCGCTCTGCCTGATCGAGCGCGCCGCCGCGCGCTTTTTCGGCATCCGTACCTACGCCGCGCACATCAACGGCTTGGTGCGCAGCGAGTCGACGACGATGTGGCTCGCGCGCCGCAGTCCCGGGAAGGCGATCGATCCCGGCATGCTCGACAATCTGGTCGGCGGAGGCATCGCCGCGGGCGGTACCGTCGCGACGACGATGGTGCGCGAGGCATGGGAGGAAGCAGGGATCGCGGCCGATGTCGCCGCGAGAGCAACGGCTGCCGGTGCGGTGCGCGTCTGCCGGGCGCAGCCGGACGGGCTGCAGCGCGAGGTCATCTTCGCCCATGACATCTGGCTGCGCGCTGACTTCGTGCCGTCAAATCAGGATGGCGAAGCGGTCGAGCATCGGCGGGTTTCGCTTTCCGAGGCCGGCGCGCTTATCAGTAACGACCGCGGGCCCGATGTCGTCACCGCAGACGCGAGCCTCGTCATTGTTGATTTTCTGCTGCGCCAGGGCTACGTCGATCCGGATTCGTCCGTCTATCGCGCGCTCGACGCGCTGCGCTGCCCCTCGCTCGAGCTCAGCGGCGCGAGCTACCTGGCGCGGGGCCCCGCGTAGCGGGGATAGACGGGGAATTGCAAGTAGCGTCGCGAGCCTCCCGGCGAGGGGCCCCGTGCGTAGCAC
>JALZAO010000317.1 GCA_030948305.1 Pseudomonadota bacterium | reverse complement strand
TGGTCAAGGTAGGTGACATGTCCGCGATGAAGAATGTCGAACACACCGTTGGTGAAGACCAGGGGACGGGCCATCGCCGCGACGCACGCGGCCAGAGCGTCCCGCGCGGCCACCTTGGCGGCGAACGCGGGCGCCGCAAAGCTCGTCAATGGATGTACTCGAACACCTTGACGACGCGCTGGACACCGCTGGTGGTGCGGGCGATTTCCGCCGCGGCGTTCCCTTCCTCGGGACGCACGATGCCGAGAAGATAGACAGTGCCGCGCTCGGTCACGACCTTGACGTGGTTGATCTGGAACTTGTTGGCTTCGACGAACCTGGCTTTGACCTTGGACGTAATCAGCGTGTCGTTGCTGCGCGGGCCCAGGTTCGACGCGGCGCCGATCAGCAGATCGTTTTGCACGCTGCGCGCTTTCGGCATCCTGCGCGCGATCTCTCCGATCTCGGTCTTGACGCTGTCATAGGGCACTTCACCGGTCAGCAGGACATTTCCGTTATAGCTGGTGACATTGACGTGAACATCATTGCCTTTGAAACGCTCGAGAATCTGTGCGACCGACTTGTCTTCGATCAGTTCGTCATCGAGCTGCGCGCCGGTACTGCGCCGGTCGGTGGCGATCGCCGCAGTGGCAGCAACGCCTCCGCCTATTATCAGCGGAACGCAGCCGCCTAGGCTGAGCGCGCAGGCGCAAATCGCTGCCGCCGTGATGATCGGGATTGCCGAAAGCAGGCGCGGCGTCATGCCGAATATCATGTTTCGTCTCCGAGCAAACTGGCGTCGATGGCATCGCACAGGCAGTGAATGGTCAGGATATGGACCTCCTGAATCCGTGCCGTGCTGGAATGTGGTACGCACAGATGGACATCGGCCGGTGATAGGAGTTCACCCATGCGGCCGCCACCTCTACCGGTCAGGGCAACCACTCGCATCTCGCGTTCATGCGCGGCGGCGATGGCCGCGGCAACGTTGCCCGAATTCCCCGAGGTCGAGATGGCGAGCAATACGTCGCCGGCGCGGCCCAGGGCGCGAACCTGCTTTGCGAACACCTGGCTGAAATCGTAATCATTGGCGATCGCGGTCAGGATCGACGTGTCGGTGGTGAGCGAGATCGCCGGCAACTCAGGACGTTCGCGCTCGAAGCGGCCGACCATCTCCGCGGAAAAATGCTGTGCGTCCGATGCCGAACCTCCATTGCCGCATGCCAGCAGCTTGCCGTCGGCAAGCAGGCAATCGGTCATCAGCGTCGCGGCACGGACGATCTGCGGTGCCATGGCTTCCGCCGCCGCGAGCTTGAGCTCGGCGCTTTCGGCGAAGTGGGCCTTGATACGCGATGCAATGTCCATCGAAGCGAGCCACGCTTGCAAAATTTGATTGTAACAACAATCGTCCCCAGGCTGCCTCGCGGTGGTCCGATACCTGGAGGCCAGCTCGCTCGGCGGGCGGGTGCCGGACTGTCAGCCGATATCGATGTCGACCAGCCATTCGATCCGCGCCAGATCGAGTCCGTCGAGCAATATGGCGTCGAAGCGGCAGGGCGGGTCGCGCCTGAGATTCGACAGGTAAAGGCCGGCGGCGAACTTGAGCCGGCGGCGCTTGGCGGCGGTGATGCTTGCTCGAGCCCCGCCGAAGGCGCTGCTGCTGCGTAAGCGCACTTCGACAAACACCAGCGTGGCACCGTCACGCGCGATGAGGTCGATCTCGCCGCCACGGCAGCGATAATTGCGCTTGACGACGGAAAGCCCCCGCGCCTGCAAAAATTCGGCGGCAAGCGACTCTGCCGCGGCTCCGGCATTCACCCGGAACTCATTGACCTGCGGCGTCGGGCATCGCACGTCCGCTGCGTATCACCATCAACCTTCCCTGGCGCGCAAAGGTGCGGGCGGGCGTCAGCGAGAGATGTCCCGTCGCGCCGTCCAGCTCGACGCGATCCGGGGGCGCGGGCTCGGCGAACATCTGCGCCAGCGCCAGGGCGTCCAGGCCGAGGGCATAGAGCCGCTCCAGCAGCGGGCTTTCGTAGCGCGTCCGCGGCAGCCCCGCCGAGGCGGGGCTCTCGGGCTCCGCGAGCCATGGGATCTCGACGTAACGAACGCCCTCCAGCTCCCTCAACATCGTCGGCGGCAAGTCGTCGGTGATTTGACTCACGGCATAGACGCGCACCTGCGGGAGGAACGACTTCGCCAGCGCGACGTCCTCGCCGTCGATCGCTAGCAGGACCGCATCGGGAGGGCGCGTCGCGAGCTCGCGTCTGAGCTGTCCCAGCCATTCCGGGTTCGCGTCGAAACGATACTGGCTCGGAGGAACGCCTCCGGAATTTTGCCATTCGGCGGCGAACGCCGCTGCGAACCGGCGCTGCAGTGCACCGCTGCTCACGACGATGTCCACCGAACGCACGCCGTCCGCACGCGCGACGCGCGCGATCTGGGCTGCGTCGTTGTCGACCGAAAGGGCCAGAGCGTATGCATTGTCGGGCAGCGGCAAGCCGTCATCGGTCTGGTTGAGCGCCAGCATGCGCGGACGTGAAGGCGCCATGGCGAGCACGGTCTTGAGATCGTCGCGGGTCAGCGGGCCGACGACCAGTGCGACGCCTGCATCCACCGCGGCAGCGAGGGCCGGCAAGACGCCGTCGTCGCCGTGGCCGATCACG
>JALZAO010000316.1 GCA_030948305.1 Pseudomonadota bacterium | reverse complement strand
CCTTCAAGGACCGCGACATCCTGCGCTATAACCCCCACATCCTGATCGAGGGCATGGCCATCGCGGCCTATGCGATGGGCTGCAAGCGCGGCTACAACTACGTCCACGGCGAGATCTGGGACACCTACGAGCGCTGCGAGGAAGCGCTCGAGCAGGCGTACCAGGCGGGGATGCTCGGCGACAATATTCTCGGCAGCAACTTCAGCTTTCACCTGTACAACCATCACGGCTACGGCGCATACATCTGCGGCGAGGAGACTGCGCTGCTGGAATCGCTCGAAGGCAAGAAGGGCATGCCGCGGTTCAAGCCACCGTTTCCGGCGAGCGTGGGCCTCTACGGCAAGCCGACGACGATCAACAACACCGAAACGTTCGCTGCGGTGCCGTGGATCATTCGCCACGGCGCGGAAGCGTTTCTGAATCTCGGGCGGCCGAACAACGGTGGCACCAAGATTTTTTCGGTCTCCGGCGACGTCGAGCGCCCGGGCAACTATGAAGTCAAGCTTGGGTTACCCTTTGCCACGCTCCTCGAGATGGCCGGCGGCATGCGCGGCGGACGCAAGCTCAAGGCGTGCATTCCCGGGGGCTCGTCGATGCCGGTGCTGCCTGCCGACGTGATGATGGCGACCGAGATGGATTACGATTCGATCGCCAAGGCCGGGTCGATGCTGGGGTCTGGCGCGGTGATCGTCATGGATGAGACGCGCTGCATGGTGCGCTCGCTCTTGCGCCTGTCGTATTTCTATTTCGAGGAATCCTGCGGACAGTGCACGCCCTGCCGGGAAGGGACGGGATGGCTGTGGCGCGTAGTCAATCGCATCGAGCACGGTCAGGGCAGGAACGAAGACCTCGATCTGCTGATTAACGTGTCCGACAATATCGCCGGACGCACCATATGCGCGCTGGGCGACGCCGCCGCGCTGCCGGTCAAGAGCTTCATCAAGCATTTCCGCGACGAGTTCCAGCATCACATCGATCACAAGCAGTGCCTGGTCCCGAGCTATGTCTGAGACCAAAATGCTGAATCTGGAAGTCGACGGCAAGCCGGTCACCGTGGCCAACGGCAGCACGGTGATGGACGCCGCGCACAAGCTCGACATCTACGTGCCGCATTTCTGCTGGCACAAGAAGCTGACCATCGCCGCCAATTGCCGGATGTGCCTGGTGCAGGTCGAGAAAGCGCCGAAGCCCTTGCCCGCGTGTGCCACCCCCGCGACGGAGGGCATGAAGGTCTGGACCCATTCCGACCCGGCGGTCATCGCGCAAAAAGGGGTAATGGAATTCCTGCTCATCAATCATCCTCTGGACTGCCCGATCTGCGATCAGGGCGGCGAATGCCAGCTGCAGGATCTCGCGGTCGGGTACGGCGCGTCGAGCTCGCGCTACACCGAGGCGAAGCGGGTGGTGTTCAACAAGAACCTCGGTCCATTGATCGCCACCGACATGACCCGCTGCATCCACTGCACGCGCTGTGTGCGCTTCGGTCAGGAAATCGCCGGCATCATGGAGCTCGGTCTCGCCCATCGCGGCGAGCACGTCGAGATCCTGACCTTCGTCGGCAACACCGTCGACTCGGAACTGTCCGGAAACATGATCGATCTGTGCCCCGTCGGCGCGCTGACATCGAAGCCCTTCCGCTATCTGGCGCGGACCTGGGAGCTCGCCCGCCGCCGGTCGATCGCGCCGCACGACGGCCTTGGCAGCAACCTGGTGGTGCAGGTCAAGAACGATCGCGTCATGCGCGTGGTCCCGCAGGAAAACGAGGCGATCAACGACTGCTGGCTTTCCGATCGCGACCGATTTTCGTATGAAGGACTGAATGCCGAGAGCCGCTTGTCGACGCCGATGGTCAAGCGCGACGGCTCGTGGCGCGAGACCGACTGGCAGACCGCGCTCGAATATGCAGTGAGCGGACTCAAGCGCGTGCGGGAGCAGCATGGCGGCTCGGCGATTGGCACGCTTGCCTCGCCGCATTCGACGCTCGAGGAGCTGTATCTCGCGCAGAAGCTGACGCGGGCCTTGGGCAGCGACAACATCGACTTCCGTCTCCGGCAATCCGATTTCATCGCCGACCCGGGATCCACGGTTGGAAAAGGCCCCGTACCCTGGCTCGGCATGTCGATCGCCGACTTCTCCGCGCTCGAACGCGTGCTGGTCGTCGGCAGCTTTCTGCGCAAGGATCACCCGCTGCTCGCGCAGCGGCTGCGTCAGTCGGTGAAGCATGGCACGCAGGTATCGATCCTGCATTCCGCGGCCGACGAGTTGTTGATTACGCTGGCGCACGCGTCCGCCGTCGCGCCTTCGCGTCTTCCGCGAGCGCTGGCCGAGATCGTCGTTGCCGCCGCGGCTGCCGCAGGCACGCCGGTTCCCGCTGCGCTCAATGGAATCGAGGCCTCCGACACCGCGAAGGCAATGGCCGCAAGCCTGGCAGGTGGCACTCGCAAAGGCGTTTTTCTCGGCAACTTCGCGCAGCAGCACCCGGAAGCGGCACAGCTGCACGCGCTGGCGCAGGCGCTCGCCGAGCTTACCGGCGCGCGTCTCGGTTTCCTCACCGAGGCAGCGAACACGGTCGGCGGCTACCTCGCCGGCGCGTTACCGAACGCGGGTAGTCTGAATGCGGCGGCGATGCTGGACGCGGGAGATGGCGTCTCTCCGAAGGCATTCCTGC
>JALZAO010000315.1 GCA_030948305.1 Pseudomonadota bacterium | reverse complement strand
CTCGTCGGCCAGCGGATCCACGACCGGCAGCTCGGTCGGGGCTTCGCTCTCAGGGCTGCCCGCCGAAGAGGCGGTCGGCCCGGCCGCGTTGCCGGCGGTCTCGGCGTCTGCACCGACGAACGATGGCGGCGCGTAGTTAACGCCGACTTCCTTGGACCAGTTCTTAGCGATCAGGCCGGTGCCTGAAAGCACCATCAGCAACAAGAACGCGGCGACGATGGTAAGCGAGACCATCGCCACTTTGTCCGCCCGGAGTCGGCGCCAGGCGAGCGCCCAGAGACCCGGGGAAACGGCGTGCGGCTTGTCGTAGGGCATCTTTAAGCCTCCTACTTGAGCTGCACGCGCGGATCGACGGCCTTGTACATCAGGTCGGCGAGCAGCGTGAAGATCATAGTGGCGACGGCCACATACACGGTGATCGCCTTGATCACCGGAAAGTCGCTCCGCTCGACCGCGAGTATGACCTCGCGGCCGATGCCCGGAATCGAGAAAAAGCGCTCGATCAGAAAGGCGCCGATGAGCAGCCCCGGAAGCTGCGCCATGACGTGGGTGATGATCGGAATCGAAGCGTTGCGCAGCACGTGCACCCACATGATCCGGTTTTCGGACAGTCCCTTGGCGCGCGCCGTGCGCACGTAGTCCTGGTTGATCTCGTCGAGCACGAAGGTGCGGAACAGCCGCAGGTCGGGTGCGATGCTGACGACGAGCCCGATGAGAATGGGCAGCGACGCATAGACCACGAGGTTTTGCCAGAAGCTGTCGCCCCAGCCTTGAACCGGGAACCAGCCGAGCTTGTAGGCGAAGAAGTACTGGAAAACGATGATGTAGACGAGGATCGAAATCGACAGGCCGACGGTGCAGACGATCATCACCGCGCGGTCGGTCAGCGAGCCGCGCACATAAGCGACGCCCAGCGCCAGGCCGATCGCGACGACCGTGCTGATGATCAGCAGCGGGATCAGCACCGTCAGCGACGGCCCGAGACGCGTCGCCATGATGTGCGACACCGCCTCGTTGGTGCTCCAGCTGGCACCGAAATCCGCGGTCAGGACCTGCTTGATGAAGATCCATAACTGGACGTAATACGGCTGGTCCACACCGAGTTGCCGGCGTATGTTTTCGATCTGCTCGGCGCTGGATATCTTGCCCGCGAGAACGTACGCCGGATCGCCGCCGACCCAGTTGAAAAGAATGAACACCAGCAGAATCACGCCGAGCAGGGTCGGGATCATCTGCCACAGCCGCCTGATGATATAGGCTGTCATCGTCTTCTCCTCTCCTGCCGCATCGGCGAGTTCATGGGCCCGACTTTTCAGTGCGACGCTTGAGCCGCGGTCCGCGTGCCCGTAATCTCGGCCAGGAACGCGGCGTTGGACGGCTCGCGGCCGAGGAACTCGCGAACCATCTGTGCCGCCTTCTTCTGGCTGCCCTGCGCCAGTATCGTGCGCCGAAAGCGACGCCCGATCGAGGGGTCCATCAAGTTGGGCCCGTATACCGACAACATGTCGAGCGCGAGAACTTCCGACCACATGTAACCGTAATATCCCGCGGCATAGCCGCTGATGATGTGCTCGAAGGCGCCCGGAAACTGCGTGCCTGGAACGTGGCCCAGCGGAGTCTCGCCTTCCATCGCATCCCATAGCGCGAGGGGCTCGGTGCTCGCCGCACCGCTGGTCGCCATATCGTACGCCGCGTAGAGATGCTGCCGGGAGTAGCGCATCCCGGCACCATACAGGCGCGCCGTGGAAAGGCGCCCGAGCAGATCATCGTCCACCGCCGGACAGGCGGGACTGCAGAATTGCGGCAAAAGCGACAGCGACTCCTTGCGCCGCGCCCATTCCTCGAACATTTGCGAGGGTGCCTCGACGAAATCGCGCTCGACGCTGGTGCCGCCCTGCGACGCGTAGTCGGTACTGGAAAGCACGCCGTGCATCACGTGGCCGAATTCGTGCACCAGGGTCTCGAGCTCGCCGTGATCGAGTCCCGTGCGGTTGAAGTTGGTCACCAGCACGCTGATCGGCGTGCGATGCGCAAGCCGGCTGGACGAGCGGATGCCGAATGCCGCAGCATGGCTGAATTTGGCCGGTCGGGGGAACGGGTCCAGATAAATGCCGCCGATGATCTTGCCGCCGCTCCTGTCCCCGCCTTTGTCACCCGAGACGTCCACGACATCGAAATACTGCACGTCCTCGTGCCAGACCGGCACCTTCACCGGCACCAAGCGCACGCCGTAGAGCTGGCTCGACACCGCCATGACCCACTTGAAGCTCGCATCCGTCGGAAAATACTTGCGCAGGGCTTCCTGGTCGATGCTGTATCGCGCTTTCTTGAGCTTGTCCTGATAGAAATCGACATCCCAGCGATTGAGCGTCACTTCAGCCGCATTTTTCTTCTGCAATTCGGCCTTGAATGCGGTCAGCTCCGCCAGCTCTTTGCGCTCGACGTCGCGGACTGCGCCCTTGACCTCGCCGAGAAATTTCTCCACGGTCTGCGGATCGCCGACCATTCGGCGCCGCGCCGCGAATTGCGCGTAGTTCGATAGACCAAAGAGGCCCACCATCTCGCGCCGCAGGCGCATGACTTCGGAAAGCAACTCGATGTTTTGCGGCGTGCCGCGATTGCTGAACGCGAACTGGTAGCGGCGCCGCGCATCCTCGTTCTCGGCGTTGGCCATGAACGGCAGGTATTCC
>JALZAO010000314.1 GCA_030948305.1 Pseudomonadota bacterium | reverse complement strand
CTCGGTCGCGATCGCCTTGTCGGGCTCGCTGGCAATGCCCATCGCCAGTTCGTCGTAATGCTCCACCTGCGTCACGGTGCGGCCAAGGTAGTACGGCAAGGTCTGATCGTACATCCGGAAGGTGTAGAACGGGACGTCGGCGCGCAGCGGACCATAGTCCGCGACGATGCGCGAGACGATCGGACCAGTGGACCGTGCCTCCGCCAGTGTGTCGTGTCCGGTCAACACCAGCATCGCCGCAAGAAGCGCGGTCAGCGATACGCTCAGGACGGCCGCGGTTCGCTTGGCGGAGCGCAAGTAGAAAAGGCCCAGCGCACCGCCGGCAAATGCGACCACGCAAGCGATCTTCAGCCAGACGCCGTATTCGAGCAGCGGTTCGAGCGGCTGGCGCGCGTCCGCGAAGCGGGCGGCAAGCGGCGCATAAGCGACGAGCGCGATCAACGCGATGACACCCGTCATCGCGACCAAGGGCAGCGTCAACCGGGCAAGCGTGGATCGGGGCAGGACCGTCAGCTGCCAGCCGAGGGTCAGCGCCAGTGCGGGAAACATCGGCAGAATATAGGAGGGAAGCTTGGAGCCCGACACGCTGAAGAACACGAAAATGAATGCCGACCAGACCACGGCGAATCGCTGCCAGCTGAAGCCGTTGCGACCGACGGGCGCATCGGTCCACATGCGGCGCGCGGTCCACAGGAACACCGTGAGCCACGGCAGGATACCGGCAAGAAGGATGGGGATGAAATACCACCACGCGCCTTCGCGGTGTGCTTCGTTGGTCAGAAAGCGCGAGAAATGCTCGCGAATAAAAAAGAAATCGAAGAACTCGCTGTTGCGCACGGAAACCGCGACGAACCAGGGCGCTGCGATCGCCAGGAAAACAAGCGAGCCGCCGATCAGATGCAGCCTGCGCCACAGCGACCAATCACGCCGGAGCAAGGTATAGATCACCATCGACGCTCCGGGGAGCGCGACGCCGATCAACCCTTTGGACAGCACCGCGAGCGCGAGTGCAGCCCACGCCGCGAGCATCCACCCGCGTTCCTCCGCCAGCGTTGCGTCGTCGCGCTGGGCGATGAGCAGACTGCCGAGGCCGACGCTCATCCAGAACGTGACGCCGGCGTCGAGCGTGAGGATGTGGGCGTTCAGGACGTACCACGCGCTGCCACCTAGCACCGCGGCGCTGTACAGTCCCAGCAGCGGGCCGCCAAGGCGCAGGCCCACGTAGCCGATGAACAGAACGCCGAGGAACCCCGACAGTGCGGGCCACACGCGTGCCGTCCAATGATGAACGCCGAAGATCGAATAGGCGGCAGCGGTGATCCAGTATTGCAGAGCCGGCTTCTCGAAATATTTGATCCCGTTCAGCCGCGGCGTTATCCAGTCGCCGCTGGCCACCATCTCGCGCGGAATTTCCGCGTATCGGCCCTCGTCCGGGTGCACCAGACGGCGATAATCGAGATTCGAAAACCAGATCGCGATGAAAACGAGCAGCAGGATGACGACGCCGCGGCGGGTCAGCGCCGGCAGCGGGGAAGCGACAGCAGGAGAGGCGGAAGAGGACATCGCGGAAGGGCGCGATTTTACCGCGTTCCGCAATATAGGGGCGACTCCCGGCTCTCTTGCCGCTCTACCCGTCATTCGCTACCATGCGAGCATGTCGCCACTGCGTGGACGGACTCCTCGCACCCCGTGCCGCTCCGCCACGATCTGCCGAAGCGTCGTGCGTGGCGTTCGATCATCGACCTGATGTAATCAGTCAAGATGGAGCCGCCAGACCGCACTGGCGGCTCTTTTTTGGAACCGATGATGCCAGCGCCATTGATGCTGTACGACAACTACGCGCGCGAGCGGCGACGGTTCGAGCCGCTCATCGCCGGCGCTGCCGGTCTCTACACCTGCGGCCCGACGGTGTACGACTACCAGCACATCGGCGGCTTCCGCACGTTTCTTTTCGAGGACCTGCTGAAGCGCGTGCTGGAGTGGAACGGTTACGCGGTCCGCCACGTCATGAATATCACCGATGTCGGACATCTGACCTCGGACGCCGACACCGGCGAAGACAAGATGGAAAAGGGCGCGCGCCGGACCGGCAAGACCGCCTGGGAAATCGCGAAGCTCTACACCGATTCGTTCATCGAAGACATGGCGCGCCTGAACATGGAGCCGCCGTCGGTGCTTTGCCGCGCGACCGATCATATTCGGGACCAGATCGAATTCATCGCCGACATCGAGAAAAACGGGTTCACCTATCGGACGTCGGACGGAATCTATTTCAACACCAGCTTGCAGCCGGACTATGGTTTTCTGGCGCGGCTCGACAAGGCAGGACTGGAAGCGGGCAAGCGGGTCGGGCTCGGCGAGAAGAAAAGCATCACCGACTTCGCGCTCTGGAAATTCTCCGCCCCCGGCGAACATCGGCAGATGGAATGGAAGAGCCCGTGGGGCACCGGCTTTCCGGGCTGGCACATCGAATGCTCGGCGATGGCGCAGAAGTATCTCGGCGATTTTTTCGATATCCATTGCGGCGGCGAAGATCACATCCCGGTCCACCACACCAACGAAATCGCCCAGACCGAGGCACGCGTCGGCACCAGGCTCGCCAACTTCTGGATGCACGGCTATTTTCTGCTGTCGAACGACGCCAAGATGGCGAAATCCGCGGGCGGATTTCTGCGCCTGCAGACGCTCATCGATCGCGGC
>JALZAO010000313.1 GCA_030948305.1 Pseudomonadota bacterium | reverse complement strand
CTTTTGGCACCTTGCGGCTGCATCGAATCGAGGTCAACGTCCAACCGGGGAACACCCCATCGATTTCTCTGGTCCGGCAGGGAGGCTTCACGCGCGAAGGCTTCTCCCGCCGGTACGTCAAGATTGCCGGCCGCTGGCGCGACCCTGAGCGCTGGGCGCTCCTGGTGGAGGACTGGCGCGGCGCTCGCACGCGCGGCAGAACCGGGCGCGCTATAAAATGAGCTACCGTCTTCGCGCACTTCACGGCGCGGTGTTCTGGATGGCGGTGATGGCAGGTTGCGCTTCCGCTCCCGGCCGCCTGCTGGCGCCCAAAGCGGTGTCCGGTATCGGGCTTGCGCCGTACGCCATCATCGAGGAATGCGTCGCGCTCGAACCCGGCGAGCGCATTGCCTATCGATTCGAGTCGCGGCTGCCGGTGGCGTTCAACATCCACTTCCACGAGGATAACGCGGTAATCATGCCGGTAAGCCGCGATGGCACGACCGCGGAATCGGGGGATTTCGCCGCCGATCGCAAAGAGGTCTACTGCCTCATGTGGGAAGCGGGAGCGGGAGGCAGCGTTCTCGATTACCGGGTCAGTCCCTGGCCTCGGCAGCAATGAACGACCTGCGTTTAACCATGCGTTGGCAAGGCGCCGAGAAGATCACTCCGCCACGCTGACTGCATTCTGAGCAGATGGGTCGTTGTCAGAGCTCACGGTAGTTGTACGTGCGGCCCTGCTCGACGTCGCTCAAGACGAGCTTTTCGACGATCTTGCCCGCGACCGTTTCCGGCGCGACGAGGCGATGTTCGCGGTGGAAACCCTTGAATAGATCGATGCTCGGCAACGTTTCCTTCGTCTGCGAGCGCATGAACGTCTGCATATCGGTGTCGATCACGCCGGGGCGCACGGTAATTGCGCGAAACGTCGCCGCGTCGTGTTCGGCGGCGAGCTGTCGAGTCAGCATCTCGAGCCCCGCCTTGGCGATCGAATAGGGCCCACCGCCGGGAAGCGGTGAATCCGCGGCGCCGGATGAGACGTTGATGATTCGTCGCACCTGCTCCGGATCAATGAACATGCGGCAGAACAGATTTGCGACGGCGATGGGTGCAACCAGGTTTGCCGCCATCGATGTTGCCAACGCCTCGCCGTCGAGTGAGCCGATCGTGCCGACGGGGCCCGCGGTCGCGGCGTTGTTGATCAGACACAAGAACTCGGGCCGCGCATCGGCAATGGCGCGAAAGGCCGGCGTCAGCGCGGCGTCGATGTTGATCGTATCCGCAAGATCGCAGACCACGAAGCGATAGTTCGCTGCGGTCAGCGCCGCGGCGCTCGCGCGGCCGATGCCGGTCACCGTGAAGCCGCCGGCGAGCAGCGTGCGGGCGAGGGCTTCCCCCAGGCCGCGCGATACGCCGGTAACAATGGCAGTCTTCATGCGATTCCCCATGTTCCGGGCGCTTTTAGCGATGGCTGCCGAGCGAGAGCGCAACGACCAGAACGATGATGACGGCGAGGACGAGCAAGGTGACCTTGACCCAGCTCTTGGGATACTCGCCGGCGACGGTTCCGGTAAAGCCGTTCATGACGGCCTGAAACGCCCTGGTGCCGAAGTGATAGCTCAGCAACCATACCGGCGCAAGAATGTGCTTGAAGCTCTGCCCGGAATAGTTCGCGCGGACATCGAGGTTGCGATAGGTGTCGCCCGGAATCTGCGCGGCGCACAGCTGACGGAGCTTCGCATCCATATCGTCGCGCGCCGCCTGCGCAGCAGCAACCAGGTCGATCTGATATCGCTCGACGACCCAGCCCGCCACATAACCCGCGTCGTAGGCTTTGAGCTCGCCCGTCGGAAATGGCTCGATCCCGCGCAGCAGCGGCGCATGCACGCCCACCGATGCGCAGATGAGATCGTCGTCGAAGAAATGCTGGAGCTGCCCTGACGCGCTCTCCCAGCGCACGTGCTGCACCTGCCGCGTCTGCGATCGCCCGCTGCCGTCGGTATACGATTCCGTCGTGTAGTAGTAAAACCCGGCCTCTGCCGTCCACGCCGCATCCACTTTGGCATCGAAAGTCCAGTACGGCAGATAGATGCCCTTGACGGTGTCGGTGAGCGCCGTGCGCTTGAGCTTGTTCGGCGCGAGCCACAGCCTGCCGTACCAGGCGCGGATCCCGTCGCGCGCCTTGTCCTCGGTGACCTTGAACGGCAGCAGGCTCTCCGGCCGGAACGCGTCCTTGGTCTGCTCGTAGGGCACCAGTTGCGCCGACCCGCAGAAGTCGCAGCGCTGCGCCTGACGCTGCGGATCGAGCACCGAAATCGCCTGACAGCTCTGGCACTTGACGTAACGCTTTTCGGCTTGCCAGCCGCGCTTGTCATCGGTGATGCCGCGCAGCGCGGTGACCAGATCGTGCTCGACGATGCCGCCAGTGTCGGCGTCGAGCTTCGCCGGCGAAGTCGTGCCGCAGAACGGGCAGACCAGCGCTTGCTTGGCAGGATTCCAGATCGCCTCCGCTCCGCATGCGGGACAGGCGAATTTCTCTCGGGCTAGTTCCTCGGCGGCCATGGGCGCTGATGATAGCGTGATTTGATCGCGGGCCTTCGCCGGCAACGCCGGCAACGCGTTGCCGCGCGACCGCTCCCTCCAGCCGGCGTCAGTGAATGAAGTAGCCGATCACCCGCCAGGCATCGTCGGCCTCGCGCTCCAGCGTCACCGTCTCGCGACTGCTGGTTTTCTTGGCG
>JALZAO010000035.1 GCA_030948305.1 Pseudomonadota bacterium | reverse complement strand
GGTCGAGCATCTGAAGCGACCTTTCACGCGAGGCGAGCCCGCGCGCACGGGGAGTGCCGGGGCGGGGCTCGGGCTCGCGATTGTCGAGCGCATCGCACGGCTTCACGGGGCAAGGTTCGAGCTGCTGTCGCGCGAGGGCGGCGGCACATGCGCGCGCGTGACTTTCGGCGGCCGCAGCATGCTTGCCGATCCTTGATCGGTCCGAAACGTCCACTCGCGCCCGCAGCCGCGATCGACGCAGCCGCGCGATTTCGATGTCACGGCCATCAATTCTTGTGCACGGCCAGCAGCGAGGCCAACGCTGCACGAATGGCGTCGGGTATCGGCGTCGGCCGCCGCGTCGAGCGTTCGACCCAGACGTGAACGAAGTAGCCCGTTGCCGCGGGCGCGTCCGCGCCCTGCTCGAACAAGCCGATGTCGTAGGTCACCGAGGAAATGCCCAGCTTGTCGACGCGCAATCCAGCGTCGATAATCTGCGGAAAGGACAGTGGCCGGTGAAAAAGACACCGCGTTTCGACGACCAGCCCCATCGCCGGCCCGGCGCGAATATCGAGACCGCCTTCATGAATCAGATGTTCGTTGACGACGGTGTCGAAATACGAGTAATAGGCGACGTTATTGACGTGGCCGTAGGTATCGTTGTCCATCCACCGGGTGGGTATCGCGAGGAGCCGCCGATAATCTGCCCGGCAAGCTCGCCTTGCCTGGATCATGAGCGGTCGCGCAGGCGCGCGTCAAAGATCTCCACCCAGTGACGCACCGGCCGCGGCGTGCCGCTCGCGAGATGGCTGAGGCAGCCAATGTTCGCGGTCGCGATCAGGTCAGGCTGCGACGCCTCGAGCGCCGCTAGCTTGTTGATCTTCAGTTGTTGTGACAATACCGGCTGCAGGATCGAATACGTGCCCGCGGAGCCGCAGCAAAGGTGCCCGTCGGCGACCGGCGCAAGCTCGAGGCCTATCGCCTCGAGAATCTCCTCGACCCGCCCGTTGAGCTGCTGCCCATGCTGCAGCGTGCACGGCGAGTGAAAGGCGACCCGCTGTGGGCCATGGTCCATCGCCACCAGCGGCGCGAAGCGTTTCCACTCGTCCGCGATCACTTCGACCGGATCGCGGGCGAGCTGACCTACTCGCTTTGCCTTGTCGACGTATTCCGGGTCGTCGCGCAACAGATGTCCGTAATCCTTGACCGTCACGCCGCACCCGCTCGCGGTGACGACAATCGCCTCCGCACCCTGCTCGATGTGCGGCCACCAGGCGTCGATGTTCCGGCGCGCGAAAGTCGCTGCTTCCTCGCGCGCGCCGAGATGCTCGCTGATCGCGCCGCAACACCCGTCCTGGGCGGCAAGAACCAGCGAAATACCCACTCGATCGAGCGCGCGCGCCAGCGCCGCATCGATATTCGGCGCCAAAACCGGCTGCACGCAGCCGGTGAGTGCGAGCATCTTTCGCGGGTGGCGCGGCGACGGCCAGGGTCTCACCGCGCGCGCCAGCGGCACCCTAGCCGCGAGCGACGCCGGCAAGAGCGGACGCGCCAGCCTTCCCACGCCGAGTGCGAAGGCAAACAGCGAGCGATGACTCAAGCCCTTGCGCAACAGCCAGCGCCATACGCGCTCGCCGGCCGGCCGCCGCACTCTCTCATCGACCAGCCGGCGCCCGATCTCGACCAGCCTTCCGTAGCGCACGCCGGAGGGACACACGGTTTCGCAGTTACGGCAAGTCAGGCAACGGTCCAGATGCAGCTGGGTCTTGGCGGTGACGTCCGCTCCTTCGAGCAACTGCTTGATCAGATAAATGCGCCCGCGCGGACCGTCGAGCTCGTCGCCTAGCAATTGGTAAGTCGGACACGTCGCCGTGCAGAAACCGCAATGAACGCAGGCGCGCAGGATCGCGTCCGCGTCGCGCCCATCCGCGGTGTCCCTGACGAAATCGGCTAAATGCGTTTCCACGCTCAGAACTCCGCGTACATGCGACGACGGTTGAAGATCCCGACCGGGTCGAGCGCCGTCTTGAGCCGCTGATGCAGCGCGAGCAGCGGGGAGCTAAGCGCGTGGAATGTTCCCATGGACTTGTCCGCAGCTCGAAAGAGCGTCGCGTGGCCACCATGGTCCTTCGCCCATGCTCGAAGTCGCTCCCCGCTTTCGTCGGGCTCCGCGCATATCCAGCGCAACGCCCCGCCCCATTCGATCATCTGTTCACCGCCGAGATCGGCGTACGGCGCGGTGGAGCGCACCGACAGCCGCCACAACGGCGCGCGGCACGCGACCTGGAAGAAATCATGCTGCTGTTCGCGCACGGCGCGCCAGAACGACGGGGCGCCTTCGCTTTCCTCGCCGCCCAGGCGATTCCGGGCGGCGCTGACGGCGCTGGAGGCGCCTGACAGGCGCACATAAAGCCTATCCCCGAGCCAGCAGCTCGCTGATAACGGCAGCGGCAACGCGCTCCACTCGTTGATCTTGCGCAGTGCGTCGTCGACCGGCAGGTCGAAAGCAAGCGTCTTCTCTGCCCGCGGCAAAGGCACGCACTTCAAAGATGCTTCGAGGATAATGCCCAGCGTGCCCAGCGAGCCGGCGATTAGTCTGGAGACATCGAACCCGGCAACGTTCTTCATGACGCGGCCACCGAAGGAAAGCTCATCGCCCCGCCCGTCCAGGACCCTCACCCCGAGCATATGATCGCGAACCGCACCTCCATGCGGGCGTCGCGGGCCGGACAAGCCGGCGGCGATGCAACCGCCGAGCGTCGCATCGGCGCCAAAATGCGGCGGTTCGAACGCGAGCATTTGACCGCGCTCGGCAAGCGCGTGCTCGATATCCGTGAGCCGCGTGCCACAACGGGCGGTAATGACCAGCTCGGTCGGATCATAGTCCTGGATCCCTGAATACGCAGCAGTGCCGAAAATGCTGCCCACGAGCTGATGGCCGTAGAAATCCTTGCTGCCTCCGCCGACGATGCGCAAAGGCTCGTTGCCGGCGGCAGCGGCGCGTACACGCTCGCGCCAGGCGCCGATAAGGTCGCTCATCCGAAGCGCATTCCGCTCACTGCTGCTGTCCCTGCATCACCGGAGCATCGAAGCGGGCGATATGCTCGGACTCGCGCATCGCGTCCGCAAGCCATTCCTGCATTGCCGGCAGCGCGATCAGATGCCGTTGATACGCCACGCAGTCTTCTGCGAGCGCGACGCCATAGCGCTGGAACCGGAATGCGACCGGGCAATAGAACGCATCGACAATGCCAAACGAGCCGCAAAGAAAATCACCGCCCTGACCGAAGCGCTGCCGGCCCTCGCGCCAAATCTCGCTGATGCGTTCGATTTCGGCTGCGACGGCGGGGGAAGGAACGCGCTTCTCGGAGAGCCGCAGATTCATGCCGAGCTCGTTGCGCAGATCGCTGAATCCGGAGTGCATCTCTGCCGCGGCCGAACGCGCCCAGGCGCGCGCTATGCTGTCGGCGGGCCACAATCCAGGGTGGCGCTCGGCGAGGTACTCCGCGATCGCCAGCGAATCCCATACCACCACCGGCCCGTCGTGCAGGCACGGAACCTTCGCCGAGGGCGAGTGCGCCCGGATTCGCGTGCTCGAACCGGCCTCGTAAAGCAGCAGGCGTTGCTCGCGAAACGGGATGCCGGCCGTCTTCATCAGTACCCATGCGCGCAGCGACCAGGTCGAGTAGTTCTTGTTGCCGATGTAAAGCGTATACATGCGCGAGTCACGTGGCCCATGGCGATGCGCAATCGCGGGCGGTCGCCGATCGGAGCGGCGTGCCTGCACCAGTGCACCTCATAGCGGAACGGTCTTGCCGGGGTTCATGATGTCGCGCGGGTCGAGCGCGCGCTTGATCATCCGCATCAGATCGACCGCTTCGCCGTGCTCCTGCGACAGAACGTCCAGCTTGTGCCAGCCGATGCCGTGCTCGCCGGTGCATGTGCCGCCCATCGAGATGGCGCGCATGCTGACGCCCTTGGCCAGCGCCTCGGCGCGTTCGCGCTGCGCGGGATCGGCCCCGTCGAACAGAACGACGAGATGGAAGTTCCCGTCGCCGACATGTCCCAGAATGGGCGCCGTCAAACCGCTCTTCTCGACGTCGACCTTGGTCTCGAGGATGCAATCGGCCAGTCTCGATATCGGGACGCAGGCATCGGTGGCGAAACTGGTCATGCCCGGCTTGAATGCCAGCGCGGCGTAATACGCGTCGTGGCGAGCCTTCCACAGACGCGTCCGGTCTTCGGTTTTCGTCGCCCACTGGTAGGCGCTGCCACCGAATTCGTCGCTGGCGGCCTGCATCGCCACCGATTGCTCGCGCACACCGGCCTCCGAGCCGTGAAATTCGAAGAATAGCGTCGGCTTGGCGGCAAAGCCCTCGAGCTTCGAGTATCGAATGCTCGCTTCCATCTGCACCTCGTCCAGCAACTCGATGCGCGCGACGTTGATGCCGGTCTGCATGGCGATGATGACGGTGTTGACCGCGCTGGCAAGATCGGGAAATTGGCAGACCGCTGCCTGAATCGCCTCGGGAACGCCGTACAGGCGCAGCTGGATTTCGGTTATGACACCGAGCGTTCCCTCGGCGCCGACAAAGAGGCGCGTCAGGTCATAGCCGGCGGATGACTTGCGCGCACGTCCGCCGGTCTTGACGATGCGCCCGTCTGCCGTCACCACCGTCAGCCCGAGCACGTTCTCGCGCATCGTTCCGTATCGGACTGCATTGGTTCCCGACGCGCGTGTCGCGGCCATTCCGCCGATGGTGGCGTTGGCGCCTGGATCGATCGGGAAAAAGAGGCCCGTGCCTTTGAGCTCCGCGTTCAGCTGCTCGCGTGTCACCCCGGCCTGGACGCGGCAGTCGAGATCCTCGGCATTGACTTCGAGCAAGCGGTTCATTTGCGACAGGTCGACGCAGACGCCTCCATACAGCGCGGCGACGTGGCCTTCGAGCGACGTCCCGACGCCGAAGGCGATCACCGGCACGCGCGCAAGATGGCACAGGCGCACGATCGCCGCGACCTCTTCGTTCGAGTGGGGGAACACGACCACGTCGGGCAGCGCGGCGTCGGCAAGACCTTCGCCGTGGCTGTGGTGCTCGCGCACCGCGTGCGTGGTCACCGCGCGTTCGCCGAAGTCACCCGAGAGCCGTGTCACCAGCTCGGCAACGATGTCGGGGTCTTGTCTGGTCTCGGTCTTCATGTCGATCCTTCCCGCCTTGTTCAGAAACGCGGCAAGTCGGGGTGGGGCAGCTGGCCGCGGTGCACGTGCATCCGGCCCATTTCGGCGCAGCGATAGAGCGCCGGCACCGCCTTGCCGGGATTCAGCAGGCCGCCCTCGTCGAAGGCATGCTTGATCGCGTGGAACCATTCGAGCTCGGCGGACGCGAACTGGACGCACATCCCGCCGATCTTCTCGAGTCCAACGCCATGCTCGCCGGTGATCGTGCCGCCGACTTCGATGCACAGGTCCAGAATTTTGACTCCAAACGCCTCGGTCTTCTCCACGTCGCCTGGACAGTTGGCGTCGAACAGGATCAGCGGATGCAAGTTGCCGTCGCCGGCGTGGAAGACATTCATGCAGCGCAGCCCGAATTCCCTTCCCAGCTCGGCGATTCGCGTCAACACCGGCGCGATCGAGCGCCGCGGGATCGTTCCGTCCATGCAGTAATAGTCGGGCGAGATCCTGCCTGCGGCGCCAAATGCCGCCTTGCGCCCCGACCACAAGCGGAGCCGCTGTGCCTCGCTCTGCGATATTTCAATGCCAGTCGCGCCATTGCCTTCGAGCAACGCGCGCATCTCGTCGACCTCGGCCTGCACTTGTTCCGGGGTTCCGTCGGCTTCGCAAAGAAGGACCGCCTCGGCGTCGAGGGGATAGCCGGCATGCACGAATGGCTCGACCGCGCTGATGGTAAGCCGGTCCATCATTTCGAGGCCCGCCGGAATGATGCCCGCGGCGATGATTGCCGCCACCGCCTCTCCCGCCTTCGCCATGTCGGCAAACGCGGCGAGGATGACCTTTGCCTCCCGCGGTTTGGGCGTCAGGTGCACGGTCACCTCGGTGATGACCGCCAGCAAGCCCTCCGATCCGTTGATCAGCGCCAGCAGATCGTAACCGGCGCAATCGAGTGCATCGCCGCCGAATTCCACAATCTCGCCGGTGATAAGCACCGCTCGTACCCGGCGGACATTGTGCACGGTGAGCCCGTACTTGAGACAATGCAGGCCGCCGGAATTCTCGGCGACGTTGCCACCGATCGTGCACGCGATCTGCGATGAAGGATCAGGAGCGTAGAAGAGCCCGTGGATCGCAACGGCTTCCGAAATGGCCAGATTGCGCACGCCGGGCTGCAGCACCGCGGTGCGCGCGAGCGGATCGATGGCGAGGATGCGCTTGAACTTGGCGAGCGACAGGACCACGCCGTCGTGGTTCGGTGTCGCCCCGCCGGACAGCCCCGTGCCGGCGCCCCGCGCGACGACCGGCAATTGGGCGGCGTGGCAGATTTTCAGAATCGCGACGACCTGCGCTTCGTTTTCCGGTAGAAGCACCGCCAGAGGCTGCGCCCGGAAAAGCGTCAGGCCATCGCATTCATAAGGCCGCGTGTCCTCCCCGGCGGTAAGAAGTGCGGATGGCGGAAGAATTTCGCCGAGCGCGGCGAGCAGGGTTTCATTGAGCATGGCGGGGCTAAAGCATTGCCAGTCGATTATTCCACAAAGCTCTGCGCCACACTACGCGTGCGCGTACTGCGTCTTCTCTCGACGGCATTGAAGCCGCCTTCGGAGCGCGAAAAGCGCGCCCTATCGCTATAATGATCGCCACCGGGGGATGCAAGTGCCGATCGGCACGGGCGGGGATCGGACCATGAATCAAGGCGAAATATACGCCAAGACCGAGGAAGGCGCGCGCGAGCTCAAGGAACGCAAGCGCAACCTCCCGATCGCGCTGCGCAGCGTGCTGATCATCGTCGACGGCCACCGGACGGTGGCAGAGGTGCTCGAGCGAGCTCGGGCATTGCGTGTCGATGTCGCCATGCTCGCGACCCTGGAACATGCCGGACTGATAGCCAAGCGCTTCAGCGCGCCTTCCGGGGCCGAATCCGCGACGGTGTCTGCGCTGCGGAGCGCAACCGAAGTTCAGCGATTTATCGCCGCGCAGCAGCAGCTCAGCGACGCGATCAACAAACACCTCGGCTTCAGGGGGTACATCATGATGATGCGCTTGCAACGCGCCGGCAATCTGCGCGATCTGCACGATCTGCTGCCGGATTTCGCGAAGGCGTTGGTCAAGCGAGTGGGCATCGACGCGGCGACGCCGATAGTCGGCGCGCTGGAGCAGTTGATCGTTCGCGACGGCTGACGCTGCGCTAACCAGCGCCGCCTATTTCGCCGCCGGCCGGAACTTGTGCGCCAACGTATTCTCGTCGGTGCGCGGAAGATACGTGATGCCGTTGCGCGTTGCCCAAAGATTCACCTGAAAATGCAAAGGGATAATTCCGGTGTCGTTGATTGCAAGCTCGGTCGCGCGTTGCAAAACTGCTTCGCGCTTGGGATCGTCGACGGTGGCGAGCGCCTCCTCGAGCAACGCATCGACCTTGGGATTGGAATAGCGCCCGCGATTGGCCGTGCCGAACCCCTTGTCCTTGTTGTAGGTCGCAAGCAGCGCCTTGAGCGGGCTCGACGCTTCGCCGGTGCCCGAGCTCCACCCCAGTACCATGAAGCTGAATTTGAGGTCGGTCGCCTGCGGAAAAAAAGTCGCTGACGGCATCGCTTCGACTTTGGTGGCGATACCGATCCGGGTCAGCATTTGCGCGACCGCCTGGGCGATCTTGGCATCGTTGACGTAGCGATTGTTCGGCGAATGAATGGTCAGGCCGAATCCATCCGGATAGCCGGCCTCGGCTAGCAGCTTCTTCGCGCCCTCGGGATCGTACGGCTCGACCTTCAGATTCCTGGTCGTTCCGAACATCCCCTCGGCTAGCAATTGTCCCGACGCGACGGCTTCGCCTTCCATGACCTTGTCGACGATCGCCGTTCTGTTAATCGCCTTGGACAAGGCCTTGCGCACCCGCGGATCCTTAAGCGGATTGTTGGCCAGCGGCCGGCCTGCCTTGTCGGAAACGAACGGCGTGTGGTCGCGATCGCTGTCCAGGTGCAAATAAATCAGCCGGTCGGCGATCACCTTGTAGACGTTCAGGCGTTTGTCGGCGCGAATTCGGGCGACATCGGACGTCGGGACATATTCGATGGCCTGCACGTCGCCAGCCAGCAGCGCGGCGACGCGTGAGGCATCGTTGGGGAGCAGGCGCAGCGTCACCTTCTCCCACGGGGTCTTCCCGCCCCAGTAAGCATCGTGGCGGGCGAGCTCGATGCGGTCTCCTTTGGCGTATCGAACGAGCTTGTAGGCCCCGGTGCCCAGCGCAGCTCTGCCACTGTTGAAGTCTTCGGTCGTTGCCTTCGCCGCCGATTTCGAGACGATGGCGACTTGAGTCATGTCCGTCGGCATCAGCGGATACGGCGTCGCGGTCTTGAATCGGATCGTATACGGATCGACCACGGTCATTTGCTTGATCTGCTTGGTGTACGCGGTGAAAGGCGACGGGCTGTTGGGCACTTCGGGAACGCGCTCGATCGACGCCACGACATCGGCGGCGGTGAAGTCGCTGCCATCGTGGAACTTGACGCCGCGACGCAGCTTGAACTCCCAAGTGAGCGGATCGACGATCTTCCAGGATTCGGCCAGTCCCGGAATCGGCCTCTGGCGCTCGTCGCGCAGCACCAGATAGTCGAAGATATGCGCCGCGACGTTGTTGTTCGGCGTCACATTGTGATAGTGCGGATCGATCGCGGTAACGTCGGCACCGATGCCGATGGTCAGATCGGCCGCGGCGGACGGGGCGACGGCACCGAGAACCGCGGAGCAAAGCGACAGGCAAGAAATCAGGACGCCGTACCACCTCATGGAATTCTCCGTCGAATCGTCGCTTGGAACTGCTGTTCCGGACGAGCCAGCATAGCCCAAACGTAACTGATTGTAACCGGCTGTTCTGATGTGGAAACTTGCTGTCAACGTCCGCTGTCTACCAAGCGTTGGGGATAAGTGTCGCCCCCTTTCGCGACTATGCAGGAGGATCCATGAAACATCGCATTGCAACGATCGCTGCCGCGAGCCTGCTGTTGGCCGGCGGAGCCACTATTGCCTCGACCGCATCGGCGAGGGATTCTTTCAGTGTATCGATTGGCGTCCCTGGCTTTGCCGTCGGTTATGGTAACCGTGGCTATTACGGCGGCTATTACGGTGGCTATTACGCGCCGCCACCGGTGGTGTACGCGCCGCCTGTCGCCTACGCGTCCTACTACGACGCTCCTGTCGTCTACGGCGACCCGGTGGTTTACGGTCCACGCGTTGTGTACAGCCGCCCATACTACCGGCCGTACTATCGCCCGTATCGCGCACATTACTGGTATCGCTAACCCCGGTAGGTGATGCGGTAGATCGCTCCGGCGTAGTCGTCGGAGACGAGCAGCGCGCCGTCGGGCAGCACCAGCACATCCACCGGGCGGCCCCACGCCTTTTCACCCTGCAACCAGCCGGTCGCGAACGGCTCGTACGCAACCGGCTTGTTGCCCTCGACACGAACCAGCGTGATCCGGTAGCCGATTTTCTTGCTGCGGTTCCATGAACCGTGCTCGGCAATGAAAATCTGGTCGCGATAGCGGACGGGAAACTGCGTCCCGGTGTAAAAGCGCATGCCCAGTGACGCGACGTGCGGTCCCAGATTCTGCGCCGGCGGCGTGAATTGCTCGCACTGGTGCTTGGTTCCCAATTCCGGGTCCGAGATCGTGCCTGCGTGGCAGTAGGGATAACCGAAATTGAGCCCCGGCTTGGGCGCATGGTGCAGCGTGTCGGGAGGCACGTCGTCGCCGAGCATGTCGCGGCCGTTGTTGGTGAACCAGAGCTCCTTCGTCCGCGGGTCCCAGTCGAAACCCACCGAGTTGCGAATCCCGCGCGCGTAAATCTCGCGCCCTGAGCCGTCGGCGTTCATGCGCTGGATATTGGCGTAGCGCTCGAAATCGGGCTCGCAGACGTTGCACGGTGCCCCGA
>JALZAO010000312.1 GCA_030948305.1 Pseudomonadota bacterium | reverse complement strand
CTCGAGTCCGGAAGCCTGGTTGACGAGAACTGGTTTCTTACCCTGGAACGGCGGGAGTTCATGGGCCTGCTCAGGAATGCGAAGACACAGGAGCGCGTTGCCCACACTTTGAAGACGGGGAAACCCTTGCGCAATTGAGTTCTGTCCCGATTCATTGAAAGACAACGTTTGCATACGCTAAGGTAACGGTGCTTGTTTGGGGGGTCGGTCGATATGAGCAAACAACTACAGGATGCGTATATTGTTGCAGCCACCCGCACGCCGGTTGGCAAGGCGCCGCGCGGCGCCTTCCGACACACCCGTCCTGACTCGCTGCTCGCTCACGTTCTGCGCAGTGTGCTCGCGCAGGCGCCTGAGATCGACCCGGGCAGGGTCGAAGATGTGATCGTCGGCTGCGCGATGCCGGAATCCGAGCAGGGAATGAATGTCGCCCGTATCGGATTGCTGCTGGCAGGGATGCCCAACACCGTCGCCGGCATGACCGTCAATCGCTTTTGCTCGTCGGGATTGAACGCGGTGTCGATCGCCGCGGACCGCATCCGGACCGGCGAGGCCGACATCATGATCGCCGGTGGAACGGAGAGCATGAGCATGATCCCGATGCTCGGCCGGCTGGCAATCAATGCCGACGTCTTTGCCAAGGACGAGAACCTCGGCATCGCCTACGGCATGGGTCTCACGGCGGAGAAGGTCGCCTCAGGCTGGAAGGTATCGCGCGACGAGCAGGACGCGTTTGCGCTCGCGAGCCATCAGAAAGCGCTCGCGGCGCAAGCAGCGGGCGAATTCGCGGCCGAAATCTCCGCCTACCCGATCCGCGAGAACGTGCCCGATCTGGCGTCGGGCAAGGTCGTGACCCGCGATCGCTCGTTCGAGCGCGATGAAGGTCCGCGCGCGGACGCCAGCGCCGAAGGTCTCGCCAAGCTGAAGCCGGTATTCGCGGCCAAGGGATCGGTCACCGCCGGCAACAGCTCGCAGATGTCCGACGGCGCCGGCGCCGCCATCCTCGTCAGCGACAGAGTGCTGAAGGAACTGAATCTCTCGCCGCTGGCGCGGTGGGTGGGTTTTGCGGTCGGAGGCGTGCCGCCAGAGGTGATGGGCGTGGGGCCCATCGCGGCTATCCCGAAGGTTCTCAAGAGCACCGGCTTGTCCCAGGACCAGATCGACTGGATCGAGCTCAACGAAGCCTTCGCGGCGCAGAGTCTCGCGGTCATGAAGGAGCTCAAGCTCGACCCGACAAGGGTGAATCCCCTCGGTGGCGCAATCGCGCTTGGCCATCCGCTGGGCGCGACCGGTGCGGTGCGCACGGCGACCATCGTGCACGGCTTGAGACGGCGCAAGCAGAAGTACGGGATGGTAAGCATGTGCATCGGGACCGGCATGGGAGCCGCCGGCATTTTCGAAGCTTTGTGAACGATGGCTCTAAAGGAGTCGCAATGAACCGCATGGTGAAAAGCGTAGCTGTCGCTTCATTCGGCATATTCGTTGGCGTGTTTGCGGCTGTCGCCCTCGCCGCCGAGGTCGGAGGCGTCAAGCTCGACGACAAGGTGTCGATGGGCGCGCAAGAGCTCGTCTTGAACGGCGCGGGCATACGGACACGGGTCGTATTCAAAGTCTACGTCGCGAGCCTGTATTTGCCGCAGAAGGCCGCTGACCTCGCCGGCGTATTGTCGAGGAGTCCGCGGCGAATCCAGCTCAACATACTGCGCACGCTCTCGGGAGATCAGCTTGTCGATGCCCTCAATGAAGGCCTCGCCGAAAACAATACCGCCGCCGAGCTTGCGGCGGTGAAGCCGCAGGTCGAAGCGTTGGCGACAATCATGAAATCGTTCAAGGAGGTCAAGGAGAAGGATGTCGTCACGCTCGATTTCGTGGACGGTGCGACGCGGATCGGATTGAACGGCGAAGCCAAGGGGAGCATCGGCGGCGACGCGTTCAACCAGGCGCTGACCAAAGTCTGGCTGGGCGACAAGCCGGTGCAGGCCGATTTGAAGAAGTCGCTTCTGGGCACTTAAGTGCTGCGGTCGTGAAACCGACATTTGCCCCATGCCCGAATTCTGGACCTCTTGCGGCTACCGTTTGCTCAAAGCCGATTCCGACGGCAGGCTCATCGTCACCGATGAGTTCCTGAAAAGCTTTCTCCTGCGTCCCGAGCTCGCGCCGGTGCCGGAATCCTGCGCCGCGGAGTGCGCGCTCCACGATCGCCTTCTCCTCCGGCCGCGAGATGACGTCAACGATGCCTCTTTAAGCGCGATTACCGATCCGGATGCGCGCGAGAATTACCGCGTCTGGCTGCGCTTTCGAGATCGCCTGGCAGGCGCCGCCACACTCGAACAGGCCTACGTGGGCCTTTTCGCGGGCGCCGGAGTCGACGTGCCCCCCTCGTTCGTGCATCAACTGACTCAAATACTCCTGCGCCATGTGCTGGGCGACGACGCGGACCCGATCGAGGCGCGCTGCGCGGAGATGTTGTTTCGGCCGCAAAAGATAAGCATTCTCGACGACGGCGCGGTGATGGCCGCGGATGAGCGCTCGGTCGAGCTTTACGCTACGACCGGAGGATTCGGCAGTCTGGGCGAGTTCCTGAAGCAGAGTCAAATGCCGGCGCGAACGGTCGACCTCGACGTGCTGTCGCAGGAGAATGCGCGGGCCTACTGGGAGCGCGACGAGCGTTTCGACCTGGCGATCAGTCTCAATCGGGGCCAACCGGCGCTGTCGGCGCTCGCGCGCGTGCTGGAGCGCTGGAT
>JALZAO010000311.1 GCA_030948305.1 Pseudomonadota bacterium | reverse complement strand
GTCGTGTTGCAGAAGATGCAGCGCCATGCGTTGCGCCGCCTTGGGTCCGACGCTGGGCAGGCAGCGCAGCGCCTGGGTCAGCTCCTCGAGACTGCTGAGTGGCTCCACGAATCCACTAAAACGGAAGTTTGAACCCGGGCGGCAAAGGCATACCCGCGGTCAACCCAGCCATTTTCTGCTGTGACGCCGTCTCGACTTTGCGCACCGCGTCGTTCATCGCCGCCGCGACCAGGTCCTCGAGCATGTCCTTGTCTTCCGACAGCAAGGTCGGCGCAATCGTGACCCGTTTGACGTCGTGGCGCCCGGTCATGACAATCTTGACCATCCCGCCGCCCGACTCGCCTTCGACTTCCATGGCGGCGATCGCGTCCTGCGCCTGCTTCATGTTCTCCTGCATGGTCTGCGCCTGCTTCATCAGACCCGCGAGCTGGTTCTTCATCATCGTCCGAATCCTCTCTGGTGGACCGTAACAGCCAAATCGGTAGTGTCTGACTTGCGCTCCACGCCGATCGCTGCGTTGCCGAAGCTCGCAAGGGGGCCTACCCTTGCTTCGCTTCGGCGCCTTGCGCTCGGCGCGGATCGCGGCGCCAGAACGCTATGCTCACTACCGATTCGACTGTTACGGTCCACTAAGAAACAGGCTTGATCGAGTCGGGCTTGATCCTGGCGTCGAATCGCGCGAGTACATCCTGTACGAAGGGATCGTCGCGAAATGCGGCCTCGGTTTTCGACTGGGACTCAGCGCGCTCGCGTTTCTCGAGAACCGCAAGGCTCGCCGTTGCCACGCCGCCGACGTCGAAGCGCAAACGCACGCGGCGCCCCAAGACTTCGTCGAGTGCCGCCTTGAGCTTGTCGGCGTAGGCCTTTTCGGTCAGATGCCGCGATGCCTCGGGCACTGCCAGGACCAGCTCGTTGCCGGCAATCGATTTGAGCTCGGTCTGCGCCGCAAGTTGCAGCGCGATGCCGGAGAGCTTCATGCCGCTGATGAACGCGGGCCAGTCGGCAATATCCGCGATCGCAGCCGGGGTCGCAGCCGCAGTCGATGTGACCGGGGCCGGAGCCGGCGCGATGTCGGATCCAGCAGCAGCGCTTGAAAGCAGGTCGGCAGGAGGAGATTCGGATTTCGGCCCGGGTGCTGGACGCGGCGACTCCACCGGCGCGCTTCTCGATTCCGGTGGCGCGAGGCTTTGTCTCGCCGCCCTGACCGGTGCGGCCGCGCCGGAACGCACGCTGCCGAGCGTTTCATGCGACGTCGCGGGCTCGAAGGCAAGCAGCCGCAGCAGCGTCATCGCAAAACCAGTGGGCTCGTCCGGCGCGAGCGCGAGATCGGCGCGTCCCTGAACGCAGATCTGGTAGGCAAGCTGAACACTCTCCGCCGAAAAGGCTTTGGCGTACGCGGCAACACGGGCCGCGTCAGCAAGCGCGTCGACGGTTTCCGGCACCGTCTGGGCGATGGCGACGCGATGAAACAGCGCGGCCAGCTCATCGAGCGCCGATGGCAGGGATAGGCTGCGCTCGGTCAGCGCACGAGCCTCCGCCAGGAGAGCCGGGCCGTCCGCCTCGATCAATGCGTCGGCGATCCGGTAGATGTATTCCGTTTCGACGGTACCCAGCATGGTGCGCACAACCTCGGCGCGCACTTCGCCTGCACCATAGGCGATCGCCTGGTCGAGCAGAGACAATGCGTCGCGCATCGATCCGCGCGCGGCATGGGCGATCGACAATAGTGCGGCATCGTCGAAGGCGATTTCCTCGGCACGAAGAATTTCACCGAGGCGCGCGGCGATCGTCGGCTGCGGCAGTGCCTTGAGATTGAATTGGAGGCAGCGCGACAATACGGTGACCGGAATCTTCTGCGGATCGGTCGTCGCGAGCACGAATTTCACATGTTCCGGCGGCTCTTCCAGCGTCTTCAGCATCGAGTTGAACGCCGCTTTGGACAGCATGTGCACTTCGTCGATCAGATAAACCTTGTAGCGTCCGACGGTCGGCGCGTAGCGCGCGTTGTCGAGGATCTCGCGCATGTTGTCGATGCCGGTATTCGACGCGGCGTCGAGCTCCAAGAGATCGACGAAGCGCCCGGCGTCGATGTCGACACAGGCGGGGCAGACGCCACACGGCGACGCGGTGACGCCGGTGACGCAATTGAGGCTCTTCGCCAGGATGCGGGCGATCGTGGTCTTGCCGACGCCGCGCGTCCCGGCGAGCAGGTACGCGTGATGCAGGCGCCCGCGCTCGATCGCGTTGGTCAGCGCCCTCACGACGTGTTCCTGCCCGGACAGCTCGCTGAATCTCTTCGGTCGCCACTTGCGGGCGAGAACTTGATAGCTCATTGAAGGGGTGGCGAGCCGTACCCCCGGCACTTGCAGAGAATAGCTATGGCTGCTTCCTTCCGGACCTGACCAGATTCACCAACTATGCGATGCGGGGCGGCCCGCCTTTGATCATTGCGCGAGTGTCTTTCGCGTCCGCATCATTATCGACGATGTGACCCGGCGCGGCAAGCGACCATTGCCAATTCGTGGTCGTCACATCGTCGGCAGGCGCTTGTTTGCCCATGCTGCCGATCATGAGCCCGGTCGCTGGGCTGCCGCTTCGCAGCGGTGCAAAAACGGTCGCGCTTGAGACGGTCGGTATAATCGTCGGCAGCGCATCACGCAGGCGATCGGTTTGCTCAAACTACGCCTTCTGCGAACTTGCATGGTTGCTTCGGTCGCGTTGTCGGCGTGCGGTCCCTCGCCCCCG
>JALZAO010000034.1 GCA_030948305.1 Pseudomonadota bacterium | reverse complement strand
GCTTGATCACCACCAGCCGGCGGTCGTTGCCGATGGTCGGGATGACGTCACCGTAGACCCGCTTGGCTTCCTCCGCGAACCATTCGCAATAACCGGCGCCGATAGTGACTTCGCCCTTGGACTCGGTCAGCGGCTTGCCCTGTTCGCTGGTCAGGATGAGCGCGAGATCGTCAGCATGTGCGAGTTGGAGCTCGGACCATTTGCGCATGATCGCCGAGCGCTCCTTGGCCGTCTTGTCGCGCCACGCCGGCCATGCCCGGCCCGCCGCCTCGATGGCGCGCGCGGTCTCTCCCGCGCCCATCATCGGCGCGGTACCGATCCTGACCGCCGTTGCCGGGTTGACGATGTCGAAGGTTGCCCCCGAGTCGGCGTCGCTCCAGCGGTCGTCGATATAGCATTGGTGCCTGAGCAGGGCCGCGTCTTTGAGGGCGAGCGCGGGACGGCGTTCTGAGGTGTCGGGGGCCATGGGGTTCTCCTGCAACGTTTGGCGCGGGGGAAGACATTCTAAGCGCTATCCACGCCCGGCGGGTTTCATGGCGACCAGCGTGACCCCGCTCAAAACCAATGCGGCGCCGATGAGCTGGGTCCAGTTCACCGCCTCGCCGAGCATCCACCAGCCAAGCCAGATCGTAAACAGCGGCCCCAGCGAACCGATGATCGAGGTACGGTCGGCGCCGATGCGCTTGATCGCCTCCGCGACCAGGAACGTCGGCAATACCGTCGAGACCACCGCCATCACCAGCGACAGCAATTGGATCGATGCCGGCGCCCCCAGCGCGGCGAGAGGCCGCGTCAGCAGGAACTGCACGAGGACGAACACCGCCGACGTCAGCATCGCCCAGGCGATGAAACGCAAGCTGCCGAGGCGGGCGATGACCGGCCCCACGCCGACCAGGTAAAGCGCGTAAAGGAACGCCGCCGCGAACACCAGGGCGGCGCCGAGCCGGAATCCCTGGACGTCGCCGGTGAAGCGAAGGTCGTGCTCGAAGACGAGCAGAATGCCGGCGTAGGAAAGAACGAGCGCCAACCACGTTCGACCGCCCACGCGCTGCCTGAACAGCACCATCGAGAGCAGCACCACGATGGTCGGATTGAGGAACAGCACCAGCCGCTCCAGCGATGCGGTGATGTATTGCAAGCCGATGAAGTCGAGCAGGCTGGAAAGGTAATAGCCGATGAACCCCAGCCAAAGAATGGCCAGCCAGTCGGGGCGCCGCATCGGTTCGGCCTCCGGCGACCGGGTCGCCCACCATGCCATCAACGCGAAGAACGGCACCGAATAGATCATGCGCAGCGTGAGCAGGGTGATGGGATCGATCGGCGCCCACGAGTAGGCAAGCTTGATCAGGATCGCCTTGAACGAAAACCCGAGGATGCCGATCGCGGCGCATGCCGGGCCGACCAGGCGCGCTCGCGCCTGGCCGCCCTGAGCGGTGCCTTCGATCACGAGCTCGGGCCGTTATTCCCAGCGCACCAGGCCCGCGTACGCGGTGCCGAGTATCACCAGGCCGAACGCAATCCGATACCAGGCGAATGGAACGAAATCGTGATGTGCCACGTAGCGCAACAGCCAGCGCACCACGAGCAAGGCGCTGACGAAGGCAACGACGAAGCCGACGGCGATCATTGTCAGGTCGTCCGCGGCCAGAAGATCGCGATTCCTCACCAGCTCATAGCCGGTCGCGGCCAGTAGCGTCGGAATCGCCAGAAAAAACGAGAACTCGGTCGCCACCGGCCGCGACAGACCGAACAGCATCCCGCCGATGATGGTCGCGCCCGAGCGCGACGTGCCGGGAATGAGCGCGAGCGCCTGCGCGATGCCGATCTTGAGAGCATCGCTCCAGCATATCTCCTCGATGCTTTCGATCTTCACCGTCGCGGGATTGCGGCGATGTCGCCGCTCTGCCCAGAGAATCACCAAGGCGCCAACGACGAATGCCGATGCGACCGGAACCGGCGCGAAGAGGTGGGCCTTGATCACGCGGCTAAACGCGAGCCCGAGAATCGCCGCGGGCAGAAAGGCGATGACGACATTGATCGCGAACCGTTGCGCCGCGCGGTCGGAGAAAAGGCCGGCCGCGACGCCGATCAGCTTGCGGCGAAATTCCCAGCAGACGGCGAGGATGGCGCCTGCCTGGATCACGATCTCGAATAGCTTCGCCTTGTCACCGGTGTAGTTGAGCAGCGATGCGGCAACGATCAGGTGGCCGGTCGAGGAAACCGGCAGGAACTCGGTCAGCCCCTCGACCAGGCCGAGAATCGCAGCAGTGAGGAGAGTGGGCTCGGCCATGGGGTGCATCACAAAAAAGCGCCGGGCGACTTAGCGCCGCCCGGCCGCATAGTGTACCGCGAGGAGGAACAGATTCGTCAGGGGACGGATCTGCAATTCTACGCGACCGCCGCCTTGCCTCGTAACGCCCGGCTGCGCACGCGACCACTCACGCAGCGTCGTTGGCAAAAATCCAGAGATCGTCGGGCGGAAGCTCGAGAAACGATTCGCTGGCGCCGGCGGGAAGATTGCCATAACAACGAAGGCGCAGCGCACCGAGCTTGAACAGTTGTTCTTTGCGGTCGCCCAGGAACATTCCGGTGACGACTTCGGTGCGCAGGCGGTTGTCGCCGGCGCCGTCGGAGATTCGGGTGCGCTCTAGGCGGATGATGCCGGTGGCCGCATCGCCGACCTTGAGCGCACCGCGCGCGGCACCCCACAGTTTCCAGCCCTCGCCTTCGAGCAAAGCGCGACCGTCAGCGACCTCTCTCACCTTGCCCGGCAGGTGGTTGTTGCTGCCCATGAACTCGGCGGTGAACTGGGTCTGCGGCCGGTTGTACATGTCCTCGGGCGTCCCCTGCTGCTCGATCTTGCCGAAGTTGAGCAAAAGGATCTTGTCCGACATGGCCATCGCCTCGGTCTGGTCGTGGGTCACCACCAGCGCCGAGAGACCCAGCCGGACGATCAATTCGCGCAGCCACGCGCGCGCTTCCTCGCGCAGCTTGGCATCGAGGTTGGACAAGGGCTCGTCCATCAACACCACCGGAGGGTTGTACACCAGCGCGCGTGCGATCGCGACGCGCTGTTGCTGTCCGCCGGAGAGTTGATGCGGCAGCCGCTTCGCCAGCGCGCCGAGTCCCAGGTTGGTGAGCGCCTGATTGATACGCTCGTCGATCTCGTTTTTCGGAATGCCGCGCAGGCGCAGAGCGTAGGCAACATTATCGAACACGCTTCGATGCGGCCACAAGGCATAAGACTGGAACACCAGGCCGAGATTTCGCTTCTCGACCGGCATGTCGACGACCGCTTCGCTGTCATAGAGCACGGCGTCGCCGATGGTAATCCTGCCCTTGCTCGGCTGCTCGAGACCCGCCACCGAGCGCAGGAGCGTCGTCTTGCCGCTGCCGGATGCGCCGAGCAGCGCCACCACCTCGCCCGGATTGAGCGTCATCGAGACGCCCTTGAGAATCGGGTTGTCGCCGTATTGCAAATGAAGATTCTCGACCACCAGCTTATCCATTGGCTTGGTTGCCAAAGGAGTCGACAACTGAGTGTCCGGTTTATTCATGGAGGCGCACTCCGAAGCGCAGCGCCACGGCCAGGCCGAGGGCAACAAGCGCGATGTTGATCAGCGACAGCGCGGCAACCTGATCGATGGCCCCTGCGCTCCACAGCGAAACCAGCATCGAGCCGATGACCTCGGTCCCCTGACCGAGCAGGTACACGCCGGTCGAGTATTCGCGCTCGAAGATCATGAACACCAAGAGCCAGCTTGCCAGCAGGCCGAAACGGATCAGCGGAATGGTGACGTGACGCAGCACCTGCGCGTTGGTGGCGCCGACGGTGCGCGCCGACTCCTCGAGCTCGGGGCCTATCTGCAGCAGCGCGCCGGAGATCAGCCGCAAGCCGTAGGCGAGCCAGACCACGGTATAGGCGAGCCAGACCGAGAAGATTGTGTTGCGCAGCTCCTTCAAGCCGGGCACGAAGAGAAATATCCAGAGAAATGCAAGACCTGCCAGCAGTCCGGGCACGGCGCGCGGGAGCAGCACCAGGTAGTCGAGCACCTTGGCGACCCCGCCGCGCTGCCGGTGGCCCGCGAGACCGATGGCCATATAGCATGCGACGGCGAGTGCGCCACCGAGGGTCCCGATGAGGAAGGTGTTGACGATCGCGCGTACCTGATCGGATTGGTCGAAGACCTGGCGGAAGTTGGCGAGCGTCAGCACGTCCGCAAGCTTGATGCCCTCGCCCCATTGCTCGACAAACGCGCGCAGCGCGATGCCGGAAATCGGCACCACGATGGTGAACATGAGCCACAACGCGACGATGGCCAGCGCGATCCACTTCCAGCCGCCGAGCGGCAGGAGCTTTTGCCGCGTCGCCTTGCCCTTGACCGACACGTACTTGCCCGAGGTCTTGAGCAGCCAGCGCTGCAGCAGCACCAGCGGGAAGGTCACCGCGATAATGCACACCGCGACCGCCGCCATCAGGTGGTACGAGGGCGTACCAAGCTTGTTGGTCAGCTTGTACAGGTACGTCGACAGTACGAGGTGGCCCTCGGGATCGCCCAATACCAATGGCAGGCCGAAGAGCTCGAAGCCCAGGAAGAACACCAGCACCGCGGCATAGAACAGCGCCGGCGCGGTCATCGGCAGGCTGACGTTGAGCGCGACCTTGAGCGGGTTGGCGCCGACGACGCGCGCCGCCTCCTCCACGTCCGAGCCCAGGCTCTTCAATGCCGCCGACGAGTAAAGGTAGACGTGCGGCACGTGCGTGAGCCCCGCGATCACCGCGATGCTGGCCAGCGAATACACGTTCCAGGGCACGTCGCCGACCAGGTCCTTGGCCCATAGCGAGTAGAAGCCGACCGGCCCCATGGCCACTACGTAGCCGAACGCCAGCACCATGGGCGAAACGAACACCGGCACCAGCACCAGCACCTCAATCAGGCGCTGTGCGGGGAGATCGGTACGAGTGAGCAGGAACGCCAGCGCAGCGCCGAGAGGCAGCGCGATCAGCACCATGCCCGCGGCGATGACGATCGAATTGAGAAACGCCGTCCAAAAATCCGAGTCTTCGAAAATGAAACGGTAAGCATCGAAGCTCAGATGCTTGGCCGGATTGAAAAACGGCGCGTTGAGGAAGCTCTGCCAGAAGATCAGCGACAGCGGTGTAAGGATTACCAGCGCCGTGATGGCTACCACGGCGCTGCGCGGAAAGCTGAAGCCGCGGGCTGTCATTTCTCAGTGTCGTCTCCGCGGAAGGCGGACCCAGTGTCTTGGGTGACAAAAACGACGCTGGATTCCCGCTTTGGCGGGAATGACGATCCTTACATGACAGGGCGCGCGATTATTCTGCGCATGTCGAATATCGATCTATCGTGACGCCGGTGCGGGCTCACTTCCGCTCGCTTGCGCCTATTTCCGTCCCAAGGCCATCTGCCACTGCTTGAGGAATTCAAGGCGCTTGGTCTGATCGAGTCCCTGCAGCAACTCGTCGTTGACCGCGATCGGCTTCACCGCGCTGCCGAGCTCGTTGGCAAAGCCCGCGCCGCTGTCCTTGCCGGTCATGTCGCTGCGCACCGAATACAGCTCGGCCTGCTCCGCGGCGATCGTCTGGCCGCGCTTGGACAAAAGATAGTCGACCCAGAGCTTGCCGGCATTCGGGTTCTTCGCGTTCTTGGCCACGAACGCCAGCCTGGAGAGCACCAGGTTGTAGTCGCTGGTAAAGGCGACGCCGATCGACGGATCCTTTTTCGCCCTGGTCAGCGCATACGAGCCCAGGATGTTGTAGCCGATCAGGTTCTCGCCGGAGGAAACGCGTTCCATCATGGTGCCGGTCGAGCTTTGCAGAGTTACGCCGCGAGCACCCATCGCCTTGACCAGGTCCCAGAACGCGGGATTCAACTTTGCGTCCTGATTGACCAGCATGAAGCCGACGCCGGACTTTTCGGCATCGTAGGTGGTGACTTTTTTCTGATACTTCTCGCCCTTGGTGTTCAGCAGCTTGACGAAGTCGGCGTGGGTCTTGGGCACGTCTTCCGGCGGGACCAGCCGCTTGTTATAGACGATCGCGATCGGCTCGAACGTCGTCGCGTACACGCTATCCTTCCAGCGCGCCCACGCCGGCAGCGCCGCGCTCTCCGGCGACTTATAGGTCATGGCCAGGCCGTCGGCTGCGAGCTTCATCTGCAAGTCCATCGACGAGCTCCACACCGCATCGGCCGAGGTCGCGTTGGCGGCGTTCTCGCTGATGAAGCGGTTGTAGACCTCGGTCGAGTTCAAATCCGTATATTCGACCTTGACGCCGGGGAATGCGGCTTCGAAGTCCTTGATAAGCGGCGTCACCAACTTGGCGTCGGTGGTCGAGTACACGACCACCTTGCCTTCCTTCTTGGCGCCGTCGACGATGGACTTGTAATCGGCCGGATAACCGGCGGGGACTTGCGCTTGCGCGAGTGCGATGCCGATCAAAAGCGACGCAACTACCGTCGCGATGCGACTGAAGCTATACATAGGGAACTTCCTCCTGGTGTTATTGCAATCCTGCACGCAGATAAGCAGCGCCAGCTATTCGGTGACAACGCAGTGAGTGATCAGGAAGAGCCTGTCGCTGCAATCCTACGCGTCGGGGAGACTCGCTGGCAAGGCAGAAAGGCTGTACGCGTCGGAACGCATCGGTCAGAAAATCGTCCTTGGCCGCCCCGGGGCCGGATACTTTTTCAAGGCAACGTATACTGCCGGGCCAGGCTTTCAGTTTGCTTACAGAGTTGCGTTCCAGAGCATCGGAGCGATCCGAGTAGACAATAAAACAGCTTGCGGCGCCGTTGAGGCGCCGCAAGCAGGCCGCGTTCCAAGCGCCTTGATTAGCGGCTTGCGCATTCGGCGCGTGCCGCGGATCATGAGCTCCCTGCGCGTTTATTCGCCCGGATACTCGGCCTTAAGGCATTCGTCCAGCTTCGCGCCGGTTAGGTTGCGGCATTGCTTGTCCACATACTTGGAGGCGAGTTGCTTGCGACAATCTTCCTGCGCTGCCCCGGTCATTTTGTTGCACGCGCGGCGCCCTTCCCGGTACAGACGAATGTCTGATTCCGTCAACTTCTTTTCGGCGCCTGCCATCGCCGGCGCGGGAGTCGCCGCTTTGTCGGCCGGCGGAGTCGGCGGCGCTCCGTACTGCGCATTGGCCGTCATCGCAAGCGCGCCAAACGATGCTACGAGCAAGATTTTCGTGATTCTCGATTTCATTTCCATCCTTTCGCAATGGTCGGATCGGCCAGCCGCACGCCGCTGGGTATTGGCTCCGGGGCGATTACGCGCCGGCGGCTCCGCCACAGGATATTGCTTATCGGAGAACCGCGCTAGCTACCGGACGCTTTTTTGGTAGGAACACCTGCTCCAGGATATCGGACATTCCAACGCAAGGCAGTTACTTAACCGCGCCCTTCCCGCGGCCGATATCAAGGCACACTACTCGCGACACAAAGAAATCGGTGCCGAGCACGCCGTCGACCGCGACGCCACGGTAGTCGATGGGCAGGAAGTTCTGCGGTCCGAAGTCCCTGCTTCCAAGCACGAATTTTGTCATCCTGTGCGGCGCTGCTCCGGGCGCCGGTACCCCGCCCTTGACGCTTACACCCAGCGCCGAAGGTCGAATCACGCTTCGGATCGACCCGGTGTCCCAGGAAAAGACGAGCTTTCCGTGATCGGTGTCGGCAATCGTCTGTGCGACGCCATTGACGACCTCGATTTCAAACGATTTGTCCCCACACTCGCGAATCATCGCTTCCTTCGAACCTGACGCGTACAGACGCAACGACCGGCCCGGATAGTCGACGATCAGCAGGAACCGGCTCAGGAGCGCGAATCCGATATAGCCGTTCCGATCGGGTGGGGCTGCCGTTTCGGGAAAGACGAATTCGCTCCCCTCCAAGTCTCCCAGGAGGACTCCGCCCAGCGAGACCTCAGGGGCAATGAAACGCCGGGTTTCGTAGATATCGCCGGATGCGTTGGTCGATCGCGTCGATTCGGTCAGATATCGGACTGCCACTTGTCTCAATTCGCCTTCGGTCAACGCGATCGCGCTATAGCCACCGAGATCGACAAAGAGTTTGAGCGGGGTCCCGCCGACGTACACGGTTGTCGTCGGCATGCCGCCACGTAGCTCGAGCAGCACGTGTATTGGCGGTTGGATCGCGCTGGGCGTCGACGAGCAGCCCGAAATTGCGACGCCGACCGCAACTGCAATCGCTGCGCCTATCCGTGACATCGCTACGCTGGCCCACATGCGTCCAAGAATCTACACCACGACACCGATCGTATGCGGCCGACCCCTCGACCATCCCAAGATCGATCCCGAAACCGGCCAAAGCGCCCACTGAAGGTTTGGCATGGCGGGGTACACGGGATCGACGAGCAGAAAAACAACAGTTGCTCCGACCCGGGACTTTGCCGCGCCTTTGAAAGCAAACTGAAAGCTTCGCTGGACTACATTTTGTAGAAGCTAAGCGTGGGTTTCAGGCGCCGGGACTCCAGCTGATCCAGCATCTTCGAAAATTCGCACAACAGGCAATGACGGGAGAGAGACAAAATGAAAAGAATGCTAATGCGCGCCGCGCTTTCGGGCGCCTGCGTGGCACTCGCCTTGCCTGCCGGGTTGGCGACCGCCGATGAAACCAGCGATTTGAAGGCCGAGATCGCGGCGCAGCGCGCGCAACTCGAGGCGCAGCGGCTGCGTCTGGAAGCCTTGGAGAAGAAACTGGACGCCACTGCCGCTGCGCAGCAGGCCGCATCGCAGCAGGCCGCATCGCAGCAGGCCGCGTCCCAGCAGGGAGGATCCTTCAGGGAAGCGATTTCGAATCTGTGGCTCAGCGCCCCGCCGCAGACCGCAGCGGAGCGGCTCGTCGCCGCGGCGAATGACGTAGGCTCCGGCATCACGTTCCAGGTGACTCCGGCCGATAGCGTCACCTTGTACGGTCTCCTAGACATCACGTTGAGCTCTATCAGCAATGCCAACGCCAAAGGCGGTCGCAAGACCGGTTACCAGACCGCGTGGTTCAGCGGCGACCGCTGGGGAATCACCGGCAGGCATGCTCTTGGACCCACGCTTCCGGATGTCATCTTCAAGCTGGAGAGCGAATTCGTTCTCAATACCGGCGAGATGGACACTCCCGGGGTCTTGTTCAACCGCGACGCGTGGATCGGCTTCGAAAGCGAGCAGTTGGGCAAGCTGACCTTCGGACGCCAGAATGCGCTGGCGCGCGATTACTCGGGAATTTACGGCGATCCGTATGGCAGCGCTCCGGTGACACTCGAAGAGGGTGGGTACACCAACACCAACAACTTCAAGCAGCTCATCTTCTACGCAGCGAGCGCGACCGGAACCCGTTACGACAATGGCGTTGTGTGGAAGAAGAAGTGGGGGGCCAACTGGGTCACCGGCCTGGGTTATCAGTTCAGCAGCCCCGCCGCCCCTGGGGACTTCTCGCGGAATACGACAGAGAGCGCGGCCTTCGGGTACAACGGCGGCGTCTTTAATGTCGCCGGCTTCTACAATCATCTCAATGTGAATGGCCTCATCCACAAAGCGTGGTCCATTGGGGGTAACGTCACTCCCATTCCACTCGTGCGCCTGAACGCCGGATACTACGACTATAAATCCGAGCAGGGCCACGGTGTAGGCGACCGGAAGGACCACGCCTATACGTTGTCCGCGAAGTTCGTGCCCGAGGGACCGTGGGATTATGAACTCGGGTATCAAGTCATCAAGGCCAAGAACGCCGGTTTCAACTCCGGTGGAAACACCTTGATCCCGTACCAGGATGCAAGCGGCGTGACGTTGACAGGTACCGGCGACAAGAAGACCCTGTACGGATCCGTTTTCTACCACTTCGACAGGCGCACCGAGGCCTATTTGGCCGCGGATTACATGAAGCTGAAAGACGGCTACCATCTTTCGGTGACCAATGGTCACGACTCGCAAAGCGAGGTCGCGATCGGACTTCGCTTCCGGTTCTAGTCTATCGTCGCGAGCAGAAGATTTCGGCGACCTGAGGTCGCGGACTAAAATTCGGGAGGGCGTACCAAAAGCGGTGCGCCCTCTTTTTGGATAAATAAAAAAGCTTCTCGGGACGCGCACGGCGCGAAAATCGCGCATTCTCCG
>JALZAO010000033.1 GCA_030948305.1 Pseudomonadota bacterium | reverse complement strand
ACGGTACCGAGCGCTGCATCGCCAAGCCCGCCCGCACGTCCCATCTCCGGCAGCAACACCGGAAAAGCGCCAATGGAGAACGTGTTGACGAAGCTGACGATGCAGAGGAGAACGACGGGCCGGAGTATCACGGCTCAGTACATCCGCCTGAGGAAGTCCTTCAGGGTCTGGTCTTGCGGATCGTCGCGTATCTGCGGCGGCGAGCCAATTTCCACAATCCGGCCTTCCGGCAGGTAACGGATGCGATGCGAGATCTCGCGCACGAATCCGATCGCGTGGGTAACAAGCACCATCATTCATCCTTTCTGGTACTGGAGGGGAGCGATCGCAAGATCGGACATGCCCGTCGAGCACGATCTAGAGCGGACGGTCGCACCAGCGGCACGCCTGGACTCGGGACGGTTCGAAGTCCGCAGGGTCAACCCCTTACGATCCGCGCTGGATTGCCGACGACCGTGGTATCCCGGGGAACGTCACGTGTCACCACGCTGCCAGCACCAATGATCGATTGGTCGCCGATGGTTATGCCGGGAAGGACGATGGCGCCACCACCGATCCAGACATGTCGGCCAATCCGGATGGGTCGTCCGAATTCAAGACCCTCGCGCCGTTGCACCGGATCGCGTGGATGATCGGCCGTGTAGATTTGGACAGCCGGGCCGATTTGCGTTCCTTCCCCGATACTGACCTCGACCACATCGAGAATCACGCAGTTGAAATTGATGAAGACATCAGATCCCAAGCGAATGTTGAAACCATAGTCACAGTGGAACGGCGGGCGGACGATGGCCCCCTTGCCGACCTCGCCGAGGCGCGCGGCAAGCAATGCGTGCCGCTCATCGCTCGGCAATCCGAGCGATGCGTTGTAACGAACAAGCCAAGCATTTGTCGCCAGCTGATCCGCCTGAATCTCTGGGGCGTGGGCTCGATACGGCTCACCTGCTAACATTTTTTCCTTTTCGCTGCGGACCATGGGCGCTTTCGTTTTAGATCCGCAATGCGCTTCACAGAAAACACCGCTTACGGTGAGGCACGCATTGCTGATCGGGCTGTCAACTCCCTAGCGTTGCTCGTGTTCGAGGAGATCGCGGACACGGGCGAGTGCGAGCCCGAGTTCAGAATCCGGTCCCGCCCTGACCTCGGTGGCGATGATATCCGCCGCTCGAAGAGCGGCTATCGCGGCGTCGGGGACGCCCTCAAGATGTTCCGTCTCGGCCCGGCCGCAGAGCAGGATACCAAGACTCATCCTGTCTGAGACAGCTTGCAACAGTGCCTCGCTGACATCGAGGCAACGCCGTGCTTCGTCGAATTTGGCCCGATGGGCGTGCAGCAGGCCGAAGTAGCTCAGAAACTGGCCTTCCCGGCGCCGATCCCCCAACTCGCGCGCGATGGCTAGCGCCGCCTCGAAGGAATCACTGGCCTCGTCGAAGCGAGCCAAGCCGTCGTAGGACATTCCGAGGTTGCACAGCACGATGCACTCCAAGTGGGCATTGCCCATGTCGCGGGCCGCCGCCAGCGCCGGCTCGAGTTGGTCGAGGGCGTCATCGAACCGTCCCTGCACCTGATGCAGCAGACCGAGATTACATAGCATGTTCCCTTCGAGCCGCCGATTGCCAACCACCCGTGCCACGGTAAGCGCGGCTTCATTATGCAATCGTGCCTTGTCCATGATCCCCATCTCGGCGTATTCGTTACCCAAGTTGCCGAGTGCGCTGCCCTCCCGATGCCGGTTCTCCGCGTCCCGCGCCAAGGCCAGTGCCGCGTCGTAATACGCGAGCGCCTGTTCCCGCCGGCCCAGAACTGACTCCACGTTGCCGAGCACGTTGCAGGCGTCGCTCTGGATACTCCGATCGTTCAGTTCGCGTGCGATGGACAACGCCATCTCGACGTGTGCACGGGCCGATTCCAAGCTGCCTTGCTGGATATCCAGGACGCCGAGGCTTACAAGCGCACGGCACTCGCATTGGCGGTCCCCGACCTCGCGAGCGCCCGCCTGTGACGCCTCGAACCGGACGCGTGCCTCAGGGACCTTCCCGGAGAACTCCAGCGCACGTCCAGCAACGTAATCCACCCTGGCAGCAGCCGCTGTTTCGATTTCGGGTATGGCCCGCACCAAGGACGCGAGTTCGACCCCGACCTGGAAGGGTCCGCGCAATCCCATCCCCGCCCAGGCGCCCTCCAGCGAGCGCACGGCCGTATCGACGTCGCACCGCGCGGCAGCCCGGCGACAGGCCACGACGAGATTGTCGAGCTCGGCGCAGCCATCGGCGACGGCCGCCTTCTCGTTCAGCCCCGCAAAGTGCGCGCCGTGTCGCATTTCAGCTGCGAGGAGCGCCGCCGGACCACTCCCTGCATAGCGCGCCGCCGTGCACATGTGCTCCGCTGCATATTCCTGCACACTCACCAGGAGATCGAATCGATCGTCGGTCACCTGCCTCACCAGGGACTTTTGCACCAGCGATTGGAGCGCATCCATGGGCCAAGGCGCGTTCTCGTACGCGGAGAGGTCGAGTACGGCCTCCACCGACTCGAGCTTGAATCCACCCTCGAACACCGACAGTTGAGCCAGCGCCGCTTTCTCGGGCAATGACAGCAGATCCCAAGACCAATCGAACACTGCACGCAGGGTCGCCTGCCGGTCCAAGCGGCCGCCCGTCGATGAGAGCAGCTTGAACCGCTCGCTCATACGCAAGAGCAGCGTCCTCGGGGGCATTACCCGCACCCGCGCCGCTGCAAGCTCAATCGCCAGCGGCAGACCCTCCAGCAGCTTCACGAGCGGGTCGATTGCAGACTGATCCTCGGCGCTCGGTTGGAAACCCGGCTTCGCCGCCTCAGCCCTGCGTATGAACAGGTCAGCTGCATCGGATGGCGCCAATGGCGCCAGCGCGAGGATCTCTTCTCCCGGCAATCCCAGCACTTCGCGGGTCGTCACGAGGAACCGTGCGGCGCTCGCACGGTTTAGCCATTGGCCCAGCGTTTCCTCCGCGTGACGCGTGACCTGCTCGAAGTTGTCCAGGATCACCAGGCACTTTCCACGCCCCGCGATGGAATGCCCAAGCTGGATCACCGGATCGTCTTTCCCCAACGGCACGTCGAGCCCTTGCGCAACGGCATGCAAGACGCCATCCAGGCTTCGCGCCTCCGATAGATCGCAGAACCAGACGCCACCCGGGAAATCTCCGAGCGAGCTCCATCCAAACCGGGTAACCACTCGCGTCTTGCCGGTGCCGCCGAGGCCCAGGACCGAGACCAGACGCGCCCCGGCGTCCATGCGTCGCGACAGTTCGGCCAAGGACTCGCGCCGCCCGACGAAAACATCGCGCTCGGCCGGCAGGCTGTGCCCCGTCAGTGATGCCAAAGGCGGAAAATCAGCACTCAAGTCCGATGCGACGACCTGAAGCAGGCGCTCGGGATTGAGCAAGCCCTTCAATCGATGCTCGCCCATCTCGCGCAGCGTGACACCCTCCGGCAAATGTCCGCGTAGCAATTCCGCCGTGGCGGCGGAGAGAAGAACCTGGCCGCCGTGCGCGGCGGACATGATGCGCGCTGCGCGATTCAACACTGCGCCGAAATAATCGCCATCCCGAAGTTCCGCCACGCCGGTGTGCAAACCCATGCGCACCGGTAGCGCAATTGGCGGTCGGGCATAAGACGCCGCCGGCTCCGGGTTCGAGGCGCCGTCCTCGCGTGCCTGCAAGGCGCGTTGTACCGCGAGGCACGCCGTGAGTGCATCCGCAGCAGCGGCGAAGACTGCATACACGCCGTCACCCGTGCTCTTGACAATGCATCCGCCAGACGACTCGATTGCCTGACTCAACAGCCTGTCGTGGCGCGCGAGTGCGGACTGCATTGCGTCGGGATGCTGCTCCCACAGCGTTGTGCTGCCCTCGATGTCCGTGAACAGGAAGGTGACGGTGCCGGTGGGAAACCGTGAGTCCATGGGAACTGTCGCACGCATAGTGGTGGGAACGAAATTTACGCGCCGGGAAACGCATCCTGCACGCCGCATGCTGCTTGCGCAACCGGGTGTGTCTCCGGGCAATGGCGAGCCGGCCGATGAGCGCGTTGCTCTGGCGAATTGACAAACCTTACCGCATGATGCGTGCGGAGATTTCGAAATACGGGTTTTCGCTGATTTGTTGAAGATCCGGTTCCGGTGCAAGGATGAGACGTAGCGGCGGTCCAAGTCAAAGCGAGGCAGGCAGTGACAACATACGATTACACGTCAATGGGTTTCTACACCTTCGACTGCCTCGGCTGGCCCTTCACGGAAATCCCGCCAGGCGGCGGCTGTTATCCGATCGATGAATTGACTCTGGCCGTTTCGGGAGCTGCGGGAACCGCGGCTATCGCCGCCGCCAAAATGGGCCTGAAGACGTTAGCCGTCGGTGGCGTGGGCGATGACCTCATGGGTGATTGGGTAATCCAGCGGCTGCGTCATTTTGGAGTCGACACCTCGACCATACAGCGGGAGAAGGGGTGGAAGACATCCTCGTCCATCGTCACTACGCGGGCCGATGGATCGCGCCCGGCGCTGCACATGGCAGGCGCCACCGGCAACTTCTTCGTCACCGAGGAGGAGCTACCCAAGGCCATCGCCGCCAAGGTGTTCCACGCCGGCGGCGTCGGCCTGATGCACGCGATGGACACGGGACGCACTGCGGAGGTGATCAGCGCAGCGAAAGCCGCAGGCGCTGTTACCACGGTAGACATCTTTGCGGGCTCGCCCAACGATATGCCGGCCGTTGCCAGCGTACTTCCCTACACGGATTATTTCTTGCCCTCGATCGAGGAGGCCCGGGCGCTCACCGGTTTGTACGACATCGGCGATGCGGCGAGGTATTTCATCGGCCTTGGCGTCAAGGCGTGCGTGTTTACACTGGGCGCCGACGGAGCCTATTACCACGACCGCTCCGGTTTCTCGTTCAGGATGCCAGCCTTCGATATCCTGGTGAAGTGCACCTGCGGCTGTGGCGATGCCTTCAACGCGGGCTTCGCCGTGGGCCTCGTCAAGGCCTTCGATATCGAAACGACCGTGCGCTTCGCACAGGCCACCGCCGCACTCAATGCGACCGGTCTGGGATCGCAGGCAGGTGTTGAGTCATTCGAGCACACTCTGAACTTCGCGAAGACCGCAAAGACCCACGCGTCTTGACATGGGCGTCGACTTGACCTCGCGTGCGCGTGGCGACACTATGTGCGGCGACCAATACAAATGTTCATGGAGGAGGGCCAGTGGCCAGGATCTCACGTAGGCGATTCACGGGATTGATGCTAGCCGGTGTCGCTTCGGCACTGCCGATTTCGGGCCGCACCCAGGCGGGCGGCAAGCTGACGCTGTACATGGGGCCGCCGGAAAAGACCTGCGCCGCCATCGCACAGGGATTCGAGAAAAGCACCGGCATCAAACCAACGTTCCTGCGCCTCTCGGCCGGGGAAGCCATCAACCGCATACGCGCGGAGCGCAATTCGCCCCAGGCGAGCATCCTGTATGGCATCGGACTGCCATCCATGCTGACACTCAAGGCCGACGGCTTGTTGGATTCCTACAAGTCACCCGAAGCCGCGGCCATTCCGGACAAGTACAAGGATCCGGAAGGCTATTGGACAGGCACCGACGTCGATTTCATCGGCTTTGCGTCGAACAAGAAGTTCCTGCAGGAAAAGGGCCTCAAGGCGCCGCAGAGCTGGGAAGATCTGACACGGCCCGAATTTGCAGGACAGATCTGTCTCGGCAGCCCCTCGACGTCGGGCACGGGCTACACCTTCCTCACCACCGTGCTGCAGCTCATGGGTGAACAGAAGGGATGGGACTACGTCAAGCGCTTCAACGCCAACGTCGCGCAATACACCCGGTCGGGCATCGGACCGACGCAGCTCGTCGGGCGTGGAGAAGTCGGTGTCGGCATTCTGTTCGCACATGACATTCTCGGCAGCATCGACAGGGGTTTTCCCATCGAGATGTCGCTGCCGAGCGAAGGCACGGGGTACGACTTGTTCTCTGTGGTGATGCTGAAGGGCGCGCCGGAAGCGAGCTCCGCCAGGAAGTTCATCGACTGGGCGTGCACGCCGGAGTCGGTCGAGCTCCTCGCCGCCTCTGAATACTTCGACGTGCCGACCAACCCGAAAGCGAGAGTGCACGATCTCGTGAAGCCCTATCAGAGCGCCAAGCTGGTCAACTTCGACTTTAACTGGGCGGGCAGCAGCACGGTGCGTCAGCAGCTCGTCGACCGCTTCACCAGCGATATCCTGGCGGGGCGCAAAATATCGTGACGAGCATTGCCGCGAGGCCGGGCAGCGTGAGCCCGGGTCGCGGCTGGGTTCTTGCGTGTCTCTACCCCGTGGTTCTCGTGCTGGTCTCGCTGTTGGTGGCCTATCCGCTGGCGGACTTGCTGGGGCGCTCCGTCATCGTCGATGGACGCGTTTCTGTGCAGACGCTCGCGCGGCTGGTTGCCGACCCGCACATCCGGCAGGTGGTCTGGAGCACCGTGTCGCTCGGCGTCACGGTGGCGGTGCTCGGCACCATACTGGCGACGCTCTATGCCTACGCGGTGACGCGTGTCGCATTGCCGTGGAAGCGCGTATGGCATTTTATCGCGCTGCTACCGACGATCTCGCCGCCGATTCTGATGGCACTGAGCCTGATCCTCCTCTATGGCCGGCGCGGCCTCGTCACACACGAAGTCCTGGGGCTGCAGACCAGCGCTCTCTATGGATATCGGGGGCTGGTCGTCGCACAGCTGCTGTCATACTTCCCGTTTGCGTATCTGTTGCTGCTGAACCTCTTTCGCGGACTCGATGCTTCGCTCGAAGAGGCGGCAAGCACGATGGGCGCGCATCCCGGGAAGGTCTTGAGCACCATCAGCCTTCCCTTATTGATTCCCGGTCTGGCAGGTGCCGCACTGCTGCTGTTCGGCTACTCGTTGGCCGACCTCGGCAATCCACTGCTGCTTGGCGGCGATTACCAGGTCCTGAGCTCGGAAATCTACCAGACCATCATCGGCATGTACGACGTGCCGAAGGGCGCCGCGCTCGCGGTGATCTTGCTCATGCCCGCACTCCTGATGTTCTTCGCGCATAAGCAGCTGGCCAAAAGGACCGGGTTCGCATCGATCGGCGGCAGCGGCGCACTGCATCACCCGCAAGTGGCGCATCCCCTGGTGAAGGCCGGCGCACTGTTGCTGCTCGGCAGCGTCTCGATGGTGATCGTGCTGCAATACGCGACCGTGCTCGCTGGCGCGACGACCAAGCTGTTCGGAATCAATAACGGGTTCACCTTGCATCACTTCGCCGCCGCGATCACAGTGTCGCGCAATGCGCTGCTCGACACGATGGCGCTCGCCACGGCGGCGTCCGCGGTGACGGCGGTCATTGGCGTGCTGGCCGCTTATTACGTGGCGCGCACCGCGCTGGTGGGTCGCAACGCACTCGACTTCGTGGCGAACTTGCCGCTCGCGATTCCCGGCACGGTCATCGGGCTCGCATTCGCGCTAGCGTTCAATCACCGGCCGTTGCTGCTGACCGGCACGGCGCTCATCATAATCGTGGCGTTCACGGTGCGCTCGTTGCCTTATTCGATGCGCTCGGGCGTGGTAACGCTGAACCAGCTCCATCGCTCCCTCGACGAGGCGTCGACCAGCATGGGTGCGACGAGCGGCCAGACGCTGATGCGAGTGCTCCTTCCACTGCTGCGTCCGGCGTTGCTGGCGGGCATGATCTTCACGTTCACGCGCAGCGTCACGACACTGAGCGCGGTTATTTTCGTGGTGTCTCCACACTGGTCGCTCGTGACGCCGACCATCCTGTCGCAGATGGACCGGGGCGACGTAGGCGAAGCTGCGGCGCTCAGCGTGATTCTGGTCGTGCTCGTTTTGGCAGTGATTCACGGAATTCCGCGTCTCTTGGGCGGCGACTGGCGCGCGCAGCAGGCATAAGGGACGGCTCATGCCGCCAGCCAAATCGCTCGACATCCGTGGCCTCGGCAAGACATTCGTCCTTTCGGGCGGGCGCAGCGTCGTCGCGGTGCGTGACTTCACCTTGCGCATCGAGCCCGGTGAGTTCGTGACGTTTCTCGGGCCATCCGGATGCGGTAAGACCACCGTGCTTCGCATGCTCGCCGGATTGGAGCGTGCCGACGCGGGCGATATTCTGATCGACGGGCGGTCGATACAGTCTCTGCCGCCACATCGCCGGCACATCGGCATGGTGTTCCAGAACTACGCACTATTCCCCCACATGTCGGTGTTCGAGAATGTCGCGTATTCGCTGCGCATCCGCAAATATCCCGACCAGCGCGTGCGCTCCGAGGTGCCGCCAGCGCTGAAGGTGGTGGGCCTCGAAAATATGGCCGGGCGGCTTCCCGGACAGCTATCGGGCGGGCAGCAGCAACGGGTCGCACTGGCGCGTGCATTGGTCATGCAGCCGGACCTGCTGCTGTTCGATGAACCACTGTCCAATCTCGACGCCAAGTTGCGTGTGCAGGTGCGTAGCGAGCTGCGGCGCCTGCAGAAGAGCCTGGGCACGACCTCCATTTACGTGACGCACGACCAGGACGAGGCCATGAGCCTGTCTGATCGCGTCGTGGTCATGAACAGCGGGTGTGTAGAGCAAGTGGGCACGCCGGAGGAGATCTACGCGCACCCGGCAAGTCTGTTCGTAGCCGACTTCATCGGTCAGGTCAACGCTTTGCCGGGACGCGTCCTGGCGCGTACGGAAAGCCAGATCACGGTGGAGACTCTCGACCATTGCATCGGCGTTTCGAGCCAGTACTGCCCGGCGAATGACGTCCTCGTCCTTGTTCGGCCTGAGGCAATACGATTGACCATCCCGGCCGGCGATGGCTCGTTGGCAGGCGTTGTCGAGGAAGTCGAGTATCGAGGCGATCGCGTCGAATACCGCATTCGCGTCGGCCAGACGCTTGTGGTGGCGATCGAAGCTTCGCTCCAGCGCCGCGTACGCATCGTCGCGGGTGAACGCGTGGGCTTGGAGTTCGTGGAAGAGGCGATTCATCTGCTTCCCGGGGAACCGAGATGAGAGGTTTGGTTCTCCGGCCGCCTCTCATGAAAGAAGTATTTAATGTCCGGTCGCATCTCCCTCGCGGCTCGCTTCGAACAGGAACCAGGTACGCCGCTCTGTTTCGTCGATCCAGACTTCGATCAGGCTGGCGGTGGCAATGTCACGGTGCTCATCGCAAACGTTGTGGGCCTCACGTAAGCGCGCCGTGAGTGTTTTATTGTCCTCGCGCAGCTCGGCGAGCATGTCGGATGGCTCTACGTATTCAGCGTCATTGTCGAGTATGCGTTGGAGGCGGGCGATGTGGCCGATCGACCGGAGCGTAGTGCCTCCTAACTTGCGAACGCGTTCAGCAATCGGGTCGATCATTGCGTAAATCTGGTCGGCCTGTTCGTCGAATAGCAAATGGTAGTCACGGAAGTGCGGGCCGCTCATGTGCCAATGGAAGTTTTTCGTTTTCAGGTAAAGCGAAAAAGCATCTGCAAGGATCGGGTTCATCGCTCCGACGATGTCTTTTGTAGCCGCTTTGGTAAGGTCGGTCGGCGTGACCAGGGGAGCTTTTTGCCGGCGTTGGAGGTCTTGCGTCTTGAGGCTTGCGACAGATGGCTTCACGATTCGGGTCCTTGTTGTGGTGAGTGAGATTAGCGGATCATCACGCTTAAGTTGATTGTCAGTCAAGGCAAGCGAGAGTTCTGGTCGAAGCTGTTGCTGCGTGGTGTTTTGTTCTGGTTGCGGCCAACGACTCACGAGCTCTGGCGCGCAGATAGTGGATGCGGCGATGAAGATCCCATACCCGGTCGAATTCCGTCAGGAGCTTTCAAAGGATGCGTTGGTTTGATCGGCCAGACCACCCTGGCTGATCGAAGACCGGCATCGGAAAGTCGCGAAGACCGAGAAGCCTAGTGTCGACACCTGCGCGTTTCTTCAGATGCTGCAAGATCCACTTCGCGGGCTTTTCCGAGAAACGGCCCTCGCGGGTGCTTCCAACAATAACGGAAATGACGGCCATGGCTTTAATCCTCGCTGTTCGTCGAAAGCACGATCTCGCGGCTTCTACACGCGGTAACCTGGATTTTTCGATATAAACCATCGTTCGCGTCGATATATGACGGACAGCGTTTCCTTCGACGTGGCGATCCCCGAGGACAGCGGAC
>JALZAO010000032.1 GCA_030948305.1 Pseudomonadota bacterium | reverse complement strand
GCTCGTAACAATTCAGCGCCGGTCCTGCCGTTTTCCGGGAATGAAGGCGGACCAGTCGGCGTATACTTCGAATGCCCGGGACCAAGCCGTGCCAGGTCGCGGAATCCGGCGTAAGGTCCCGCTCACAGGCACGTGTCTTGCAACGTTCGAAGTTGGGTCGGCGGCAACGAATCAGTGAAATGAGGAAAAAGATGAACGACGGCTGGAAGAAAGCAGGATGGATCGGCCTGGGTGCGATCCTCGGGCTGTTGCTGAGCCTCAATTTCTCGGCCCTGGCGGAGCGTGACGCCCGCTTGCCGATCCCCTACGAAGACCTGCAGCTCTTCTCCGCCGTCTTCGGACGCATCAAGAGCGACTACGTCGAGCCGGTGTCGGACGACAAGCTGATCCGCGAAGCCATCAACGGCATGGTGCACGGCCTCGACCCGCATTCCGACTTTCTCGATGCCGATGCGTTCAAGGAACTGCAGATCTCGACCCAGGGCAAGTTCGGAGGCCTCGGCATCGAAGTCGGCGTCGAAGACGGCATCATCAAAGTCATTTCTCCGATCGAAGACACGCCGGCTTTCCGCGCGGGCGTCAAGGCGGGCGACCTCATCATCAAGATCGACGACACCGTGACCCGCGGCCTGCCGCTGAACAAGGCGGTCGAGAAAATGCGCGGCAAGCCCGGCACGCAAATCGTGCTGACGATTGCGCGCAAGGATGTCGACACGCCGCTGACGTTTAACCTGACGCGCGAGATCATCAGCTTCCGCAGCGTGCGGTCCAAGCTGGTCGAGCCCGGTTTCGGCTATCTGCGCGTGGTTCAGTTCCAGGAGCATACCGGCGAAGACGTGGCGAAAGCGCTCCGCGAGCTCTACAAGCAGGGCGAGCTTACCGGTTTGGTGCTCGATCTGCGCAGCGATCCGGGAGGCCTGCTCAATGTTTCCGTGGGGGTGGCCGCCGCTTTCCTGCCGCAGGACGCGCTGGTGGTATACACCGATGGCCGCACACCCGACGCGCGGATGCGCCTCTCGGCGACCAAGGGCGACTATATGCGCGGACGCGGCGACGACTATCTGAAGGACCTTCCGCCAGCAGTCAAGCGCGTCCCGATGGTCGTGCTGGTCGATGGCGGCACCGCCTCCGCATCGGAAATCGTCGCCGGTGCGCTGCAGGATCACAAGCGCGCCGTCGTCATGGGAGGGCAGACATTCGGCAAGGGTTCGGTGCAGACCATCCTCCCGCTCGGCCCCAACACCGGCTTGAAGCTCACGACCGCGCGCTATTACACGCCGAGCGGCCGCTCGATTCAGGCCAAGGGCATCGAACCCGATGTCGCGGTCGACGATGGTCGCGATACGCCCAACCGGCTGCGCGAAGCCAACCTCGAGCATCACCTGACCATCCCCGTTGGCGGAGCGAAAGGCGACGCGGCGCTCGACACCAAGGTGGTCGTTCCCTTGCCGACGCCGGCTATCAAGCTCGACGAAAAAGGCAAAGCGCCGGCCAAATCGAACATCGAGACACCGACGCCGACACCGCCCAGGGTCGAGTTCGGCTCCGCCGACGACTTCCAGTTGCAACAGGCTTTGCATCAGCTCAAAGGACAGCCGGTGATCGCTTCGACCAAGGCTGTCGCGGCTCAGGTCAAGCCCTAGTCAAGCGCTGTCGCTCGAATGGCCACAAACGCCCGGCTTGTCCGGGCGTTTTGCCTTGGGGCACCCGGCTCGTCCGGGCGTTTTGTCTTGGCCGCCCGGCTCGTCCGGGCGTTTGCCTTAAGCGCAAGGAAAAATGAAGATGGACGACGCCCAACTGCTGCGCTACAGCCGTCACATTCTGCTGCCTGAACTCGGTGTGGACGCGCAACAACGCTTCGCGCTTGCTCACGCCCTCATCATCGGCGTCGGCGGCCTTGGCAACCCGGTCGCGCAGTTTCTGGCGGCAGCCGGTGTAGGTACGCTGACGCTGGTCGATGCGGACAGCGTGGATCTCACCAATCTGCAGCGCCAGATCCTGTTTGACACCCACGTCGTCGGCGTCGCCAAGGTCGACGCAGCCGCGCAGCGCCTTCGCGCCGTCAATCCGGAGGTCCGCATCGTGCGCGTCGCGGCACGCGTCGGCGATGCTGAGCTCAAGCCGTTGGTGGCGGCCGCCGACATCGTCGTCGACTGCTCCGACAACTTTGCCACGCGCCACGCCGTCAATCGCGCCTGCGTCAGCGCGCAAAAGCCGCTGGTGTCCGGCGCCGCGATTCGCTTCGACGGCCAGATAGCGGTATTCGATGCGCGAGACCGGAGCGGGCCCTGCTACCACTGCCTGTTCGGCGAAGGCGACGACTTCGAGGAGACGCGCTGCGCGACCATGGGCGTGTTTGCGCCGCTGGTCGGCATCATCGGCGCCACCCAGGCGGCCGAGGCCCTGAAGCTCCTGGCGCCTGCCGGCGATTCGCTTGCGGGACGGCTCTTGATGCTCGACGCGCTGGCCATGCAATGGCGCGAGGTCCGCGTGCTGAGGGATCCCGAATGCGCGGTCTGCGCGCCGGGCGCCAATCAATGAGCGGTCGCGCGTCGCGACACCATCGCCGGCGCTGGCTCGCCGTCCTGTCGTTGGGGCTGGCTGGTTTCTTTTCGCTCGACACGAGCGCGGCGCCGGATGCCACGCCTCAAATGCGCGCGTCCGACTGGAAATCGATCAAGCAGGTGATCAGTGCTCAGCGCGCCGCGCTCATCGCCGGCGACGGCGACAAGGCGTTCGGCTACGCGACGCCTCCACTGCGAGCCCAATTTGGCGACGCCGATACCTTTATGGCCATGGTCCACCTGGGGTACCCGGCGCTGCTCACCGCGCGCTACACCGAGTTTCTGGAAGGCGCGGTCATCGACGGGCTCATCATCCAACCGCTGCGCCTGGTCGATGCCGACAACAGCGTGCGTGTCGCGCTGTACACCATGGAAAAACAGAAAAACGGAGCCTGGCGAATCAGTGGCTGCCGGATAGGCCCGTCGACGGTACAAGCCGCTTTAGTGCGGTCCTCGAACAGCCCGGATGCTTAGCCCCTCGCTCTGACAAGAAGCTCCGGTAAAACGCGGGCCGGTGCTGGGGCGGCCTCGGCTGACTCATGGGGCGTTCGCGCCGCCACGCGACGAGAAGAGATACTTCCGCTGCGCATCCCAGCCTTCCTGCGGCATCCGCTTGAATCCGCTTTTCGCAAACAGCATCCAGCGCCCGACAACGAACGCGAGCAGCACATTCGCCTCATGCACCGGATCGCCCGTCCATGCTCCGCCTGCCTGTGCGATCTTGAGCGACTGCCGCAGCGACGCTTCGATCCGATCGTAGAGCTGATTCATGCGCACCTGCAGGCGCTCGTCTTCGTTGACAAGCGCGTCGCCGATGAGCACTCGCGTCATGCCGGGATTTTTCTCGGCGAAGCCGAGCAGCACCGTTACCAACTGCGCCGCCTGCGCCGCGCCGTCGGTCGACTCGGTAGCGATGCGGTTCACCAGAGAAAAAAGCGTCGATTCGATGAACTCGATCAGCCCCTCGAACATCTGCGCTTTGCTGGCAAAATGACGATACAGCGCCGCTTCCGAAACGTCGAGGCGCGCGGCCAGCGCCGCGGTGGTGATCTTCTCGCCGCGGGGAGACTCCAGCATCGTTGCCAGCGTCTGAAGTATCTGCAACCGGCGTTCGCCTGGTTTGCTCGCCATCCCGTTCTCCCTTTTTCCAGTCGGCGGGTGTCAAACGCGGCAAACGCCGCCCGCGACCACCGCGATCTGCGCTTCAGCCGGCCTTGATCATCGTACCGACGCCCTCGTTGGTCAGGACCTCGAGCAGCAGCGCGTGTTCGACCCGCCCATCGATGATGTGCGAGCTCTTGACGCCGTTCTTGATGGCGTCGAGCGCCGACCCGATCTTGGGCAGCATCCCGCCATGGATGGTGCCGTCGGCGAACAGAGCTTCGATCTCGCTGGCGGTCAACCCGGTCAGCAGCGTGCCGTTCTTGTCGAGCACACCGACGGTATTGGTCATCAGCACCAGCTTCTCCGCGTTCAGCGTCTCGGCAAGCTTGCCCGCGACCAGGTCGGCGTTGATGTTATAGGCCTCGCCTTCCTTGCCGACCCCGATGGGCGCGATCACCGGAATGAAGTCGCGCGAATCGAGCAGATTGATCAGCTCCGGATCGATCTTCTCGATCTCGCCGACGAGTCCGATGTCGATGAATTCGCCGTGATTGCTCTCGCTTTTCAACAGCATCTTGCGCGCGTGGATGAACGCGCCGTCCTGGCCGGTAAGGCCGACCGCGCGGCCGCCATGCTGGTTGATCAGGCCGACGATTTCCTGATTGAGCTCGCCCAATACCATTTCGACGACGTTCATGACCTTTTCGTCGGTCACGCGCATACCCTGGCGGAACTCGCTGTGGATGCCCATCGTCTTCAACAGATCGCCGATTTGCGGACCGCCGCCGTGCACGATCACCGGATTCATGCCGACCAGCTTGAGCATCACCACATCGCGCGCGAAACCGGCCTTGAGGGCGGTCTCGGTCATGGCGTTGCCGCCGTACTTGATCACGATCGCCTTGTCGTGAAAACGCTGGATGTACGGCAGCGCTTCGGCAAGAATCTGCGCTTTGAGGGCGGCCGATGCGGCCTCGATCGGCATGACGTAGACCTCGCTTAAGCAGGGGACGCGACGGGTTGCGGCGATTGTACCGGAACACCAGGAACAAAACACCCGCGCCGCTTTTTAGACGAGTAAGCCCTAACTGGCGACGCGCGCATCGCGTTGTATCGAACATCGCATTTTGTTATCTTGGCGGATGCTCACGCAGCTGCCGGACCCCATCGATGCTGGCCTTGTCCGTCGCGCACTCGTCACCAAGCTGCGGCACCATGGCGACGTCTTGCTCACGTCTCCGGTGTTCACCGTGCTCAAAGGTGCGCTTCCGGCGGCGGAGATCGATGCGCTGGTCTATGCCGAGACCGTGCCGATGCTGGAGGACCACCCCGCGATTTCACGGATCCACGCCATCGATCGCGACGCCAAGCGCAGGGGTATCATCGCTCATGCTCGAGCGGAGCGCGCCTTGCTCTCGACGCTTCGCGCACGCCGATACGATCTCGTGGTTCACCTGACCGAGCATCCGCGCGGCATCTGGCTTGCGCGTTTGCTCCGGCCGCGTTACAGCGTCGCGCGCGAGCTCGAGCGTGCGCATTGGCTTTGGCGGAAAAGCTTCACCCATTACTACCGGTTGCCACGGTCGACGCCTCGCCACCTGGTCGAATGCAATCTCGACGCCTTGCGCCGCATCGGCATGCAGCCGACGCCGGCCGAGAAGGCACTGGTGCTGGTGCCCGGCGACGCCGCGACTCTGAGCGCGCGCGCATTGCTCCAGCGGCACGGCGTCCAGCCGAAGTGCTTCGTCCTGCTACATCCAGGGTCGCGCTGGCTGTTCAAGTGCTGGTCGGCGGAACGCTATGCGCAGTTCGCCGATCGGATGGCCGAAGGCGGGTGGCGCATTGTGATTACCGGCGCGCCCGATTCCTCCGAGCGAAGCCTGGTCGATGCGATCGTCGCGCAAACCGCGCTCTCCACCCGCGCCAGCCTGGTCGATTTGACGGGACTCTTAAGCCTCCGCGAGCTTGCGGCGGTCATCCGTGAAGCCCGGATATTCATCGGCGTCGATTCGGCACCGATGCACATCGCGGCTGCCATGCAAACACCGGTGATCGCGCTGTTTGGTCCCAGCGGAGAGCTCGAGTGGGGTCCCTGGGGCGTGCCGCATCGGATAATCGCCTCGACAATTCATCCTTGCCGGCCGTGCGGCATCGACGGCTGCGGCGGTGGCAAGATTTCCGAGTGCCTCACCACGCTCCCTGTCGAACGCGTTTGCGCTGCGCTGGCGGAATTGATCGGCACCACCAGCGCCGCGGCAATACGGAGCTAAAGCTTGCGCCTCGCGATTATTCGCCAGCGCTACACGCCCTATGGCGGCGGCGAGCGTTATGTCGAGGGCGCATTGGAAGCGCTGCTCGAGCGCGGCGTCGCTATTTCGCTCTATACGCGGCAGTGGCCCAACACCCGGCTGCAGCTTATCGAGCCGGTGCTGTGCAATCCGTTTTACATCGGCCGTCTGTGGCGAGACTGGAGCTTCGCTCGCGCGGTTTGCGGGGCCGTCGCAACGAAGGCGCCGGAGCTCGTGCAATCGTACGAGCGCCTGCTTTGCTGTGACGTCTATCGCGCCGGCGATGGCGTGCATCGAGTCTGGCTCGACGAGTGGCTGCGCGATGCGTCGGCATTCAAACGCTGGCGGGTCGAGTCGAATTTTTACCATCGATACCTTCTCGACATCGAACGCCGTCTGTTCGCAAGTCCCTGGCTGCGCGCCGTCATCTGCAATTCAAAAATGGTTCGCGACGAGATTCACCAGCGCTTCGGCTTGAGCCTGGAGAAGCTGCCGGTGATCTATAACGCCGTCGACAGCGATGTTTTCTCGCCCGAGCTGAAACAACATCGCGCAGCCGTGCGGCAAAAGCTCGGCGTGCCGGACACGGCAACGGTCTTCCTGCTCGTGGGTTCCGGATACGCACGCAAGGGAGTGGCGACCGCAATCCAGGCACTGACACGGTTGCCCGGCGATACCTATCTATTCGTCGTCGGCCGGGATAAATCCACACGACCGTACAGGCGACTTGCACGGCATCTCGGCATCGCGCGCCGGGTGATGCTGCTGGGCGCGCAGGACGATCCAAGGCCTTTCTACGGTGCGGCCGATGCTTTCGTCCTGCCGACGCTGTACGACCCGTGCCCGAACGCGGCACTCGAAGCGATGTCTTGCGGCCTGCCGGTTGTGACCAGCACCAAGTGCGGGGTGGCCGAACTAGTCACAGAAAACGACGCCGGGCTGGTGTGCGCGGCTCGCGACGTCGACGCGCTGGCCCGGCACATGATGACCCTGACCGATGCGGAGGCCCGTCGCTTGTTGGGAGCACGTGCGCGGGAGGCGGTGCTTCCGCTGACTCCGACGTCGATGACATTGCAGCTGGTCCTGTTGTATCGCGATCTGATCGCCGCGGCGGTCGCGGTAAGGGACGGGGAAGACAAGCCCGCTGCGCTATAATCGCGGGCACTTCTCTCATTTCGCTTATTTCGCCTCATTTCGCCTCATTTCGCTTACGCGGCGGCAGCGAGGACCAACTCGCGCGCATGCAGGCTCCTAATCGGTTTCCCGATCGGTTTCCCCATCAGTTTCCCCGTGGCACCCAGTCTGCTTCTTTACCGGCGCTTGCTGCGCTACGTCCGTCCCTATTGGTGGGCGTTCGCGCTTGCAATCGTCGGCATGGTCATCGTCGCGGCCGGCGACGTTGTCATGGCTTATATGGTGATGCCGATCATTCAGAGACTGCAGAACCCGGATCCGGCGATGACGGTGCAGCTGCCGCTGGCGGTTGTCACCGTTTTCCTTCTTCGCGGAATGGGTTCGTTCATGTCCGAATACGGAATGGCCTGGACCGGCCACCGCGTCGTCTTCGATCTTCGCCGGCAGATGATCGACCGGCTGCTTTCCCTTCCGACGCCGTACTACGACGCGCAGTCGTCGGGGGGGCTGATCTCGAAGTTCACGTTCGATGCCTACCAGCTCGCCGCCGCCACGTCGTCGGCAATTACGACCGCGATTCGCAGTGCGTTGACCATCGCCGGCAGCCTCGGCCTTCTTTTCTGGCTCAACTGGCAGCTCACGTTGATCTCGATCTTCATCATGCCGCCGGTCGCCGCAGTCATTCGCTACTTCAGCCGTCGTTTGCGTCGAGTCGCACACGACGTGCAGCGGCGTACCGGGTCGATCACCCATGTGCTTGAGGAAATCCTGGGCGCACAGCGGGTCGTGAAAATCTTCAGCGGCCAGGATTACGAGCGCACGCGGGCGGTCGCCGGAGCGAACAAGCTGCGGCAGTCGATGAGCAAGCAGTCCTCGGCGGACGCCGCCAGCTCGCCGCTGCTGCAGTTCGTGGGCGCCTGCGTCGTCGGCTTCATCGTCTACGTTGCGCTCAAGCAGAGCGAGTCTGGCGGCTTCGACGCGGCGCGGTTCACGGCCTACGTGATCGCGCTGCTGACACTCATCGACCGTCTGCGGTCGCTGTCGGGCGTGAACACCAACATTCAGCGCGGGCTCGCCGCGGCGGAGAGCATTTTCGGATTGATCGACGAAAAGCCGGAAGAAGACCGCGGCACCGTGGTCCTCGAGCAGGTGCGCGGCGAGCTCAGTTTCGACCGCGTTTCGCTGCGCTACGCCGGCGCGGACAAGGACGCGCTGCACGAGGTCAGCCTGGTGATTGCTCCCGGCCAGAGAGTCGCGCTGGTGGGGCCTTCGGGCGGCGGCAAGACTTCGCTTATCAACTTGATCCCGCGCTTCTACGAGCCGACGTCCGGTCGAATCATCCTCGACGGCCGAGGCATCGACGAGCTGACGCTGTCCAACCTGCGCAGCCACATCGCATTGGTGAGCCAGGACGTGACGCTTTTCAACGACACCGTCGCCGCGAACATCGCTTATGGCGCAATGTCCGACGCGCCGCGCGATGCCGTCGAGCGCGCCGCCGTCGCCGCGCATGCGCTCGACTTCATTCAGGCTTTGCCGATGGGTTTCGACACTGTCGTCGGCCAGAACGGCATCCGTTTGTCCGGCGGTCAGCGGCAGCGTATCGCCATCGCCCGTGCGATTCTGAAGAACGCGCCGATCCTTATCCTCGACGAGGCGACATCGGCGCTCGACTCCGAGTCGGAGCGACATGTGCAGGCGGCGATGGACGCGCTCATGCAGGGACGCACTACCATCGTCATTGCGCACCGCTTATCCACCATCGAGAGTGTAGACCGCATCGCGGTGCTCGATGCCGGACGCGTCGTCGAACAAGGCACACACGCGGATCTGATGGCGCGCGACGGCATTTACGCCAAGCTCCATCGCATCCAGTTTGCCGCGGGGACCGCCCTCGCATAGCGGCCGGGCGATGCGCATGCCGAAGCGCGAAGTGAGGCTGGGTGTCATTCGGCAGCGTTATACGGCTTTCGGTGGTGCGGAACGCTTTCTCGAGCGGGCAATCGATGCGTTGCTCGAGCGCGACGTTGCGGTCCGCATTTACACGCGCGAGTGGCCGGCGCCCCAGGGCGGCCGCTTGGAACCGGTCATTTGCAATCCCTTCTACATCGGTCGCCTGTGGCGCGACGCAAGCTTCGCGCGTGCCGTGCGGCAGGCGCTGTCGCGAGACAGACCGGAGATCGTTCAATCGCACGATCGCGTCGAAGGTTGCGACGTGTTTCGCGCCGGAGATGGCGTGCACCGGGCATGGCGTGAGGAGCGCCTTCGCAATGGTGGCAGGCTCGAGCAGATTTCAATCGCCGCCAATGCTTATCACCGTTTTGTGCTCGACGCCGAAGCTCGGCTATTCGAAAGCCCGAAGCTCAAGGCCGTCATTTGCATTTCGCAGATGGTCGCCGAGGACGTGCGCCGGTACTTCCCGATCGACCACGGCAAGCTGCACGTCATTTACAATGCCGTCGATCCCGATGACTTCGGGCCTCAGGTGCGGGCGAACAGGCCCCAAACGCGGGCGCTCCTGGGGCTGGATGGATCGCACTTCGCATTCCTTCTGGTGGGCTCCGGCTATCGTCGCAAGGGTGTTCCAACGGCAATCCGGGCACTTGCGCGCCTGCCAAATCGAGTCCGGCTAATCGTCGTCGGTCGCGAAAAATTCATGGGGCGATATCGAATGCTCGCCAGCAAGGCTGGCGTCGGCGCGCGCGTGATCTTTGCCGGTCCGCAGCGTGATCCGCGACCCTTCTACGGAGCTGCGGATGCATTCGTGCTGCCCACACTGTACGACCCTCTATCGAACGCGGTCCTCGAGGCCCTGGCGTGTGGGCTGCCTGTCGTGACAAGCACGCGTTGCGGCGCGGGCGAATTGGTAGAAAGGGCAAGTGCGGGTTGGCTTTGTGATTCCACCGACGACGCGACATTGGCCGAGCGCATGTCGCGGCTACTCGATCCGACGGAATGCGAAAGGATGAGCTCGCGCGCGCGGCTGGCCGTTTCGCACCTCACTCCGCAGGCTATGACCGCACAAATGCTGACCCTTTACGACAACGTGCTTTCGTTGAAGCAATGAGAGACGGACTCCGGTATGATTAGCTCGTATCCTCCTGGGCGACGCCGCGGAAT
>JALZAO010000310.1 GCA_030948305.1 Pseudomonadota bacterium | reverse complement strand
GCGCCAAGCTGGTGCTGCCAGGCGCGCAGCTCGACGGCGCGAGCTTGTACGAGCTCTTCGAAAAAGAGCGGGTGACGTTCACCAGCGGCGTGCCGACGGTGTGGCTCGGCTTGCTCCAGTATCTGCAAACGCAAAAGGCCAAGCTGTCGACATTGAAACGTGTCGTGATCGGCGGCTCGGCATGTCCGCCGGCGATGTTCGACCAATTCGCGGATCTCGGCGTCGAAGTGATTCACGCTTGGGGAATGACCGAGACGAGTCCATTTTCGACTTCCAACCACGCCAAGGCCAAGCATCTCACGCTGCCGGAAGCCGAGCAGCGGAAGCTCCGCACCAAGCAGGGCCGTCCCGGCTTCGGCGTCGAATTGAAGATCGTCGACGGCGAGGGGCGCGAGCTGCCACGCGATGGCGTTGCCTTCGGCGACCTGCTCGTTCGAGGGCCGTGGGTGACCGCGGCCTATTTCAAGGCCGACGGCGATAGCATTCTGCGCGACGGCTGGTTTCCAACCGGTGACGTGGCGACCCTCGATGAAGACGGCTTCGTTCAGATCACCGACCGCTCCAAGGACGTCATCAAATCGGGGGGCGAATGGATCAGCTCCATCGACATCGAAAATTTCGCGATCGCGCATCCTGCCGTCGCCGAGGCGGCGGTCATCGGCGTCGCGCACCCCAAGTGGGCCGAGCGGCCGCTCCTGGTGGTGGTTCGCAAATCCGGTCAGGACCTCGATCGCGAGCAGTTGCTCGACTTCCTGCGCGACAAGGTCGCCAAGTGGTGGCTGCCGGATGATGTGCTGTTCGTCGAAAGCCTGCCCCACACCGCGACGGGCAAGCTCTCCAAGCTCACCTTGCGGCAGCAGCTCAAGGATTATCGATGGCCCCAAGTGGCGAGCCAGCCCCCGCGATCATAACGCGGACCGGCACGTTGGGAGCGGCGGTGGTTTCCCGCTTCGACTGCTTTGACCTAAACTAGCCTTGGAATGGCGCGTGCCGATCTGGCGGTGACCGCCCTTGCGGGCCGCATCGGGCGAACACTGAAGGAGCCGCAATGCCGAATGCGACGGAATCGAAGTGGCGCCTGCATGGCGTTCGCGTGGTGCATTCCGATGAGCTCGACGTCAATACTCCGCAGACGCCGGGCATGAATCGCGCCGCCGCCATCACCGCGGCGCGCGCCGGCGCGGAAAAGCTATGGGCGGGGACGGTCGTCATCCATCCCAAGGCGAAAACGGGCGCGCATCATCACGGGCCAGTCGAGAGCGTCATCTATGTCGTCAGCGGCAAGGCGCGCATGAAATGGGGCGATCGGCTGGAGTTCACCGCCGAAGCCGGACCGGGAGATTTCATCTACGTGCCTCCATTCGTGCCGCACCAGGAAATCAACGCCAGCGACGACCAACCGCTTTCGTGCGTGCTGGTCCGGAGCGGTCAGGAACCCGTGGTCGTGAATCTCGACATTCCCGCGGTCGAGCCAAATCCCGAGCAGGTGCATTGGGTCGACAATATTCACCCGCTACCGAAAACGTAGCCTGTTTCAGGCGACGATGCCTTAGGCTTGGTTTATCGCTGCATCGACGCCGTACATGGACGACACGAGGTTGATATGAGTGCTTTCTATCATCAGGGCAGCCGTGAGCTGCAGGACCGCTTCGACACCCGACGGCTGGCTGACCGTATCGAGCAGCGGCTGGTTGTCGATCGTATCGGTGACGCCGACAAGGCATTCATCGAGTCGCTCGACATGTTCTTTCTGGCGACGACGGACGAGGCCGGTCAGCCGAGCTGCTCGTACAAGGGCGGCGAGGCCGGCTTCGTACGCGTCGTCGATCCGGTCACGCTGGCATTTCCGAACTACGACGGCAACGGTATGTTTCTGTCGATGGGCAACGTCATGCAGCATCCGCGCGTCGGAATACTGTTCATCGATTTCGAGCGGCAGCGCCGCTTACGCCTGTCGGGAGAGGCGAGCATTTCCGTCGACGACGCCTTGCTGGCCGATTACGCGGAGGCGCAGTTCATCGTACGGGTGGCCGTGACCCATGTGTTTCCGAATTGCCCGCGGTACATCCACAAGTATCATCGGGTCGAGCGCTCGACTTTTGTGCCCCGAACCGGATGCGAAACGCCGGTGCCGAACTGGAAAAGGAACGATTGGGCCGCCGACGTCCTGCCCGAAAATGATCCGGGGCGATCGCGGTAGTTGCCGGCTTCATTCCGCTGCGAACGTAGCGAGCGCGCCCGCAGGAGGGAATCGCTAGCGCACTTCCAAGCCGTGTTTCTTGTGCCACCCGGCGATGGATTCCTTGGGATATTCGCGGTAATGCTTATGCGCGCGGCCCTTGGGGATGTCGGCCCACGGCGCGGCATAGTCGAGCATGAGCTCGACATCCTGCTTTGGCTTGGGCAAGGGCGTGTCTATCGCCGACGCAAAGGGATAGACCCATTCCGGCCATTGCGGGTCCCACACCCATAGCGCACTTGCGCACTTCGCGCAGAAGTTGCGGCGCGCGTGCGATAAGGTGCCGCGGGAACCACGCTTTGCTCCCTCGCCCTTGATTCGGGCGCGGTACACGGCGACGTTCTTGGCGCCGGACACCTTGAGCGTTGCCGCGTCGCCCATGATATTGATCGCATAGCCGCCGCCACCCGCGGTCTTGCGGCAGATCGAGCAATAGCAGCGCATGAACGGTTGCGGGGTGTGCGAGTCGAGCGTGAATTTGACCGCACCGCAATGGCAGGAGCCCTTCAGCTTCATCGTTGCCTCCTTGTATCCGACGCGCGCCGGGTGGCTC
>JALZAO010000309.1 GCA_030948305.1 Pseudomonadota bacterium | reverse complement strand
TGAGCCGCGTTCCCTGATGCATCAACTGGAAAAACGAATGCTGTCCGTTGGTGCCGGGCTCGCCCCAATAGATCGGGCCGGTCTGGTAATCGACGCGTTTGCCGTCGAGGGTCACGTGCTTGCCATTGCTCTCCATGGTGAGCTGCTGCAGATAGGCCGGGAAACGCTTGAGATATTGGTCGTAAGGCAGCACGGCGACGGTCGGCGCGTCGAGAAAATCGTTATTCCAGATCGCCAGCAATCCGAGCAGTAGTGGCAGGTTGTGCTCCGGCGGCGCGCCGCGGAAGTGTTCATCCATCGCACGAAATCCCGACAGCATCTCGCGGAAATGGCCAGCGCCGATCGCGAGCATGGTCGACAGCCCGACTGCGGAATCCATGGAGTAGCGGCCGCCGACCCAGTCCCAGAACCCGAACATGTTGTCGACATCGATGCCGAACCTGGCAACTTCTTCGGCGTTGGTCGAGACCGCGACGAAATGCCGGGCCACGGCCTTTTCGTCACCGAGTCCGCGCACGCACCAGGCACGCGCCGCGCGCGCGTTGGTCAGCGTCTCCAGCGTAGTGAAGGTCTTGGAGCAGATGACGAATAGCGTCTCGCCGGGCTCGAGGTCGCGCACGCCTTCGGAAAAATCGGTGCCATCCACGTTGGAGACGAAACGAAACGTCATGTCGCGCTGGCTGTAATGGCGCAGCGCCTCGTACGCCATGACCGGGCCGAGGTCGGATCCGCCGATGCCGATGTTGATCACATTGCGAATGCGCCTGCCGCTGTGACCGCTCCACTCGCCGCTGCGCACGCTCGCAGCAAATGCAGCCATGCGGTCGAGCACCGCGTGCACGTCCGGCACCACGTCCTTGCCGTCGACGAGGATGCGCTCGCCCGGCGGCGCGCGCAGGGCGACGTGCAGTGCCGCACGCTGCTCGGTGGCATTGATCTTGTCGCCGCGGAACATGGCGTCGATACGCTCGCGCAAGCGACAGGCTTCGGCAAGCCCGAGCAGCAAGCGCAGCGTCTCGTCGGTGATGCGGTTCTTCGAATAATCCAGGTAGAGCCCTGCCCCTTCCGCGACCAGCCGCTCGCCTCGCGCTGGATCGGCGGCAAAAAGCTCACGCAAATGCCGGCGCTCGATCCGTGCGCGATGCAGCGTGAGCGCCTGCCACTCGAGGCGCTCGGTCACAGGCAGCGGCTCTGCGGACGCGGACTTGCCCAAGTCAGCCATCAGCCGTCGCGCTAGCCGGCATGCGCCAGCGCGTCGCTCTTGTCCGCGATGCGCGTCATGAGTTCCTTCCACGACTTCACGAATGCCTGCGCGCCTTCGCGTTGGAGCTGGAGGGAGAGCGCAGCGGCATCGATGCCGGCCTTGGCGAAACGCCCCAGCACCGCCTCGGCGTCGCCGCCGTCCTCGGCCATCACGCCCTTGATCTGGCCATGCTCGGCGAAGGCGCGCAGCGTCTTCTCGGGGATGGTGTCGATGGTGCCGGGCGCCGCCAGGGCTTCGACGTACAAGGTGTCGGATGCCTTGGGATCCTTGGTTCCGGTACTGGCCCAAAGCAGCCGCTGCGGTCGCGCGCCGGCCGCGGCAAGCTTCTTCCAGCGCGGCGACGCGAGCAGCTCCCGATAGGCGCGGTAGGTGCGGCCGCCAATCGCGATGCCGAGCCGATTGCGCAGCTCGGGCGGCGCCTTGTCGCTTATGGCCTTGTCCCATCGGCTCACGAAAAGCGAGGCTACCGATGCTACGCGCGGGTCGCGCTTGGCCGCGATGCGCCGCTCGATGCCGCGCAGATAGGCTTCGGCCGCGGCGAGGTATTGCTCGCGCGAGAACAACAGCGTCACGTTGATCGGCACGCCGTTGAAGATCGACTCCTCGATCGCCGGAACGCCTTCCGGCGTGCCCGGAATCTTGACGTACAGATTGGGCCGCTCAGCCTGCTGGTGGATGCGGGCCGCGGCGTCGATGCTGCCTGCGGTGTCATTCGCCAGCAGCGGCGACACTTCCATCGATACCCAGCCGTCGACCCCGTCGGTGGCATCGAAGACCGGACGGAACAGATCGGCGGCCCGGCGCAGATCCTCGAGCGCGAGCTCGATGAACAGCGCTTCGCCGGATTTTCCCGCTTTTGCCTTGTCGCGGATGCCGTCGTCGTAGGCGCCGGTGTTGCCGATCGCCTCGTCAAAAATGGTCGGGTTCGAGGTCAGTCCCGTCACCGAGAACTCGTTTATGTAGCGGATGAGCGTGCCATTGTCGAGAATCTCGCGGGTGATGTTGTCCAGCCAGAGGCTCTGGCCGAGTTCGTGCAGTTCCTGGGCCTTGTTCATGCTCGCTCCTGGTTCGCGGCCGCGACGCCCAGGGGCGAAGCGGCAAGAAAGTCGGCTCGATCGTGATCGAGCAAATCGCCGATCCGCTCGATCTCCAGATCGGGCGGCGGGTCGATTACGGGGTTAGCGGATTGTGCCGCATATTGGGCGGCGTAATGGCCCTGATGCACGAACACCGTCGTCAGCATCTCGCCAAGCGCGCGTTTCATCGCCGCCAGCAGCAGTGGCTTGTCGTCGACCATCACATAATGTCGCGCCGGGTATCGTCGTTGCATCGCGTCGAGCGCGCGCTCTTTGTGCACATAGATCAGCACCCGGCCCTCCACCGCGTTCCAGATGCCCGAGCGCTGGATCTTGCGCGGCTGGAAGACCACGTCTCCGTCGGAAAGAACCACGGGCAGCCCCAGGGTGCTCAGGTGCGCGATCGCTTCGAGCGCGCGCGGGTACAGACGATCAGCGAACGGATACTCGAGCACGAATGAAG
>JALZAO010000031.1 GCA_030948305.1 Pseudomonadota bacterium | reverse complement strand
CCCCCGTCTATTGCCGAGTTGACCTGGCCCGCGCGCCGGCGGGCCTTCTCAACGGTCGTGCTCGGGAACGTGCCGATGGTGATCCGCTCGGGGCCGCCACCCTTGACGCGCCGGTAGACAGAGAACGTCTTTATGCCGCTGGGCGTGACCCTGAGCTGCAACCCGGGGACCTTGGTGTCATGGTAGGTGGCGCGCGTGCTTGCCGGCTTTGGAAGGGCCTCGATCGCCGCCTTGGTGAAGTTGAGACGCTTCGCTACCATGTTTCCCTCCTGGGGTTACGCCGGGGTTACAGACTGGAGGAAACTCCATGTAACCCTGTAAACCCAAGTATAGGTCACTTCTAGAGGGACATAAAGCTCAGTGAAGCCTGATAAATCCGTGGGTATTCCATAGCCCACGGACTCATAATCCTTTGGTCGCTGGTTCGAGTCCAGCCGGGCCCACCCAGTTTTTCAAAGGATCGGTGCGAAGTTCTTGCGTCTATTCTTGTTCTGACGTAGTCAGATCGTAACGACCGAGCAGCCAGTCTAGGATCCCCGTCTCAGATCGAGGCCTTCAGCTGCTCAAGGGAATCCGCGGCAACTGGCGTTTCTTTGCCGCAGAAAACTCACGGCTGGCACAGTGAACAAGCCGACGAACCGAGACGTAAAAACTTCCCCCTAAAGCCTGAATGAGTCGCGTCCATTGGCGTGCATTCGCGATTGACGCGCCTTTGGTGTGATGTTCCCCAGCGCTTGCGCCCATCAAAATGCCGGGCACTACCGAATACACCTGCAGACCTTATGCCTGCGTGCACGAAGCGATGTATGTTGGGTACCGCACCCTTCTTCACTGGCGATCCGCAAACCTATAAGCTTGGGAGCTGGCGCATTTGCAACGGAGACGCATGAAATGCATTTTAATTTCATTCGGACAGAGTGCACCGAACCACCCGAGACGAAAGGAAGATCATGACCAGTCTGCGTACGCCGTGTCGAGCGTGGATCACTGTTGCTTTCGCGTTATTGCCGGTATTGGGGGGCCCCGTCGTAGCCGCGCCATCCACCGCCGACAATTCGGCGTTGACTGCGGTAGAGCCAAGCGCGCTGTACACCGTCGACCAGAACCGCACCACTTTGGTCGACCGCATCGTCGGCAACTGGGGCGACGCGTTGGCAAAGTCAGAAGGAGGTCTGAGCCACGAGCAGCTGCGGACGATCCTGAATGGTTTGCGCGCCGATCATCTGCTGGCCGCGAGTCTGGCTGGATCGCTCACCGGCTTGCGCAATGTGCTCGCAAACTCGCTCCCCAGCACCGCGGTCGCGAAGGGCCCGCGGTTGAAAACCCAGGCCCTGGGTGACGCGGCCCGAGATCTGGTCTACACGCCGGTGAACCCGTGCCGCCTCTTCGACACGCGGCCGGGGCAGGGTGGAATCGGGGTGATGACACCGAACGTGCGCCGGACCTACGGAGCCACAACGCCGGTAGCCAATCAGGGCGGGCCAGGCGGCTGCGCTGCCGGGCCGGGGGCGGCCGTGGCGCTGATCCAGATCGGCTCGCTCACCCCCAGCGGCTACGGCTATATGCAGGCGGGGCCGCAGGGTGTGGCGAGCTTCCCCAATGCGCTCATTCTGTATCAGCCAGGCGATCAATACGGAACCGAAGTAGCGCTGCCGCTCAATGCCGCCAATGGTCAGTTCGACTTGCAGGTGCAATATGCGGCGACCGATCTCTATGGCGATCTGCTCGGTTACTTCAAGCCGGCGGTCAATGCCGGCACGGGGGCGTTCGAAGTCTCGGTCAACGGCAGTCTCGCCCTACAGATCAGGCCGGATGCGACCTCACCGATACTCGTTGCCGGAAGCAATGCAAACACCGTGACTGCCGGCGCATCGGGTGCCGTGATTGGCGGCGGTGGCGCGCCGGGGGGGCCGACGCTACTGGGTGATGGTTGCAACTCAAACTGCGCGAACCGCGTCACCGACGCCTTCGGGACCATAGCCGGCGGTGCGGCGAATCAGGCCGGCGACGCAGCGGGAACGGTAATCGATGCTCGCTTCGCTACGGTGGGCGGAGGGCTCAGCAACACGGCAAGCGGCCGGTTTTCCATGGCCGGCGGCGGATATGGAAACACCGGAAGCGGATTGTTCGCGACCGTCGGCGGTGGTGGTGTCAATACCGCGAGCGGCCAGTATTCGACGGTCCCAGGCGGGGTAGGCAACAATGCTAGTGCCGACTACAGCCTCGCCGCGGGACGGTCGGCGAATGCCGTCAAACCCGGGTGCTTTGTCTTCTCCGACAGCTCGTCGCTCAACGTCACCAGTTGCAACATCGACAACGGCTTTGTCGCACGCGCCTTGGGAGGAGTGTACTTCTTTACCGGCGGCAACTCGGACGCCACCTACTCGGGCGCAGCGCTGGCTCCGGGCGCTTCGTCGTGGACGGTCTACAGCGACCGCAACGGCAAGGAAAACCTTCGCATTGTCGACTCAAAGCTTGTTCTCAAAGAAGTCGCATCGATGTCGATCGCGACTTGGAACTGGAAGAGTCAGGACGCATCGATCCGCCACATGGGACCCATGGCTCAGGATTTCTACGCCGCGTTCGGGCTGGGCGACACGGCGAAGGGCATCAGCACCGTCGATGCCGACGGAGTGGCGCTGGCGGCAATTCAGGGCTTGAACGCGAAGGTGGACGAGCAGGCCACGTTGCTGCAGACGAAGTTGGAGAACGCGGTGCAGGAGAAGGATAGGCAATTGACGGAGCAGGGAGCAACGATACGCGAGCAACAGCGTCAGCTCGCGGAATTGAGCGAACGCGTGCAGAAAGCCGAGGCCTTGACCGCGGACGTGGTGGCGTTGAAGGCGGCGCTGGCGGAGCTGCAGCACACGCGGGCGACTGTCGCAGTCAGGTAACCGCAGTTCGCGCCGAGCGCGGGTCCCGCCCCAACGGGCGCGGCCCAATGCCTCTCAATTGCCCGCGAGAACAAAATCAAAGGCGATTTCCCAAAACGGTGTCGTCACGCCGGCGGCGCGCGCACGCTCCGCGTCGTCAATCCGCGAAGGCGTCACGACCAGGCTCTCTTTCACGCCAAAGACGGCGTCGGAATCGAGATAGCGGTCGCCGGCCATGAACAGGTGCGTAACGATCGGACGGAAGCCTGGCGCCGTAACGATGAAGTGAATGTGCGCCGGCCGGTACGGATGCCGTCCTGCGGCTTTCAGCATTTCACCGACCGGCCCGTCGTCAGGAATCGGATACGACGAAGGCTTGACCGTCGCGAACCGATAGCGGCCATCGGCTCCGGCGGCGAACACTCCGCGCAGGTTGAACGCCGGCTGCTGCGGATCCTGCGTGTCGTAAAAGCCGCTCGGCGCTGCCTGCCAGACGTCCAGCGTCGCGTCGGCGATGGGCCGGCCGCCGCGGTCGAGCACGCGTCCCGCAACCAGCATCGGCTCACCCTTGCCGTCTTTGGAGATCGACGCGCCGAGCGGCATCCGCTGCGCACCTGGAACGTAAAACGGCCCCAGCACGGTGCTCTCCGTCCCGCCGCCTTCGCGCCGGTGATTGATTGCGTCGACCAGCATCGAGACGCCGAGCGTGTCGGAAAGAAGGATGAACTCCTGACGCTTGTCCGAGCACATCTGCCCGGTGCGGGTGAGGAATGCAATCGCCTGTTCCCACTCGGCGCGGGTCGGCTCGAGCTCGCGCACGATCGCGTGCAGGTGGGCGGTGATCACGTCGAGTATTCGACGCGTGCGCGGATCCTTGCACGCGGCATTGCGTTGCTGCACGACCTGTGTTGAATTGTCTTCGCTGAAAAGTTCCATGCGCGTCTCTTTCGTTTGCGTCCCGGCGCGAGAAGCCGCGCCGATCATCGGCCATAGCTCACGTCGATTGGCGGCACTTTAGTCACGCCGATTACCGGCTTAAGGGCTTGCCGGCAAGCCAGGCCGAGCCGTCGTCGTAGAGCTGCTTCACTGCGGAGCCTTTCAGCATCGGCATGTCGCGCTTGACGGTGAAGCCTATTCTTGTCTGCGCATACGCGAGATGACGGTAGCCTTCAGGAAACTCGGCAAGGAGCGCCGAATCGAGCTTGAGCGTCGCACCCGGATCGATGGGGTCGATGCGGTCCTTCTCATAGATCGGCTGGCGCAGCACGATCGCCCAGCGCTCGTCCCGCTTCTCGAAAAAATCGTAGAAGCGACCCGTGCACAGCACGTCGCAGGCGACGCCGTCCACCTCGGCCCGCTGCGAAATGGTCATCTTGGTCTGCGCAATCGCACGCGCCTCGGCGACTTCGATCGACGAGCCGCCGAGAAAATGCAGGATGCTGACGCCTTTGTTCCAGCCTTCGCGGCTTACTTCGATGAAGCGCTCGGCGGGTCCCTGGAACCACGTTGCCATCATGCGCCCCTCCAGATGCCAGACGGTGCGGAAGCGCTCCCAATCTCCCGAGTCGCGCCATAGCACCCAGTTTTCGATGACCTCGCGAATGCGGATGCGCTCGATCAATGCGGTTTCCATCTGCGTCACGCTCCAGTAGTCATGCCTCGGACGAGGAATGCAGACATTCTAGCAATGCGTTCGTACGCAAGGGGCGCGCGTCTTTGCTGCCGCCTTCGATTGTGAGATGCTGCGAAAGGCGATTCCAACCGCCCAGTACCGCAATCGATCGCAACAGGACGCTCAAGTGAATGCTCTCGCCCGCGCTTCGCCATCTACACCGTCGGTCGTGGTATGCGGCGGCGGAATCGGCGGCCTGGCAGCGGCGCTCGCGCTCGCGAAGGCCGGCGCGCGCGTCACGGTGCTCGAGCAGGCGCAGGAGCTGGGCGAAATCGGCGCCGGCGTCCAGCTCGGGCCGAACGCCTTTTCGGCCTTCGATGCCTTGGGCATCGGTGAGCGCGCCCGCGGTCGCGCGGTCTACACCGAACGCCTGACGCTGCGCGATGCGGTCGACGGCAGCGAGATCGCAAACGTGCCCCTCGGCGACGCTTTTCGCGCCCGCTTCGGCAATCCGTACGCGGTCATCCACCGTGCCGACATCCACCTGTCGCTGCAGGAAGGCGTGCATGAGAATGGCAAGATCGAGCTCAAGACTTCCACCCGCGTCGAGCGGATCGAGCAAACCGGCGACCGGGTGGCCGTCATCGACCAGCGCGGGCGCTCGTTCGAGGCCGACGCGGTCATCGGATGCGATGGCGGCAAGTCGACCGTGCGCCAGCAGTACGTCGGCGACAACGCGCGCGTTTCCGGCCATGTCGTCTACCGCGCCGTGGTCGACGAAGCGCAATTTCCGGCGGATCTGAAAGAGAACGCGCCGGTGGTGTGGTGCGGCCCCAATTGTCACCTGGTGCACTACCCGCTGCGCGGCGGAGCGCAGTACAACGTCGTCGTCACCTTTCACAGTCGTCAGACCGAGACCTGGAGCATCACCGAGGGCAGCCAGGAAGAAGTGCTGTCCTATTTCACCGGCATCGTGCCGCGGGCGCGCCAGCTGCTCTCGCTGCCCAAGAGCTGGAGGCGATGGGCGACCGCCGATCGCGAGCCGATCGCGCAATGGACCTTCGGCCGCGCGACGCTTCTCGGCGACGCGGCGCATCCGATGCTGCAATACCTAGCGCAGGGGGCGTGCATGGCCCTCGAGGACAGCGTAACGCTGGGCGAGGCCGTCCGCGCAAGTAACGGCGATCTTGCCACGGCGTTCGAGCGTTATCAGCGCTCACGTGTCACGCGGACCGCGCGCGTGCTGCTGATGACGCGCGAGATGGGGCGCATCTATCACGCGAAGGGAGTTGAGCGGCTGGTGCGCAATGATCTATGGAAGGGCCGCTCCCCGGAGCGCTTCTATGACGCCCTCGAATGGCTTTATGGCTGGAAGCCCGACCGCTGCCTGGCCGATTGATCCGACCGTTTTCGGCAGCGCAAGGAGGCATTTTCGTGGATGATCGACAAGCGCCACGAAAGATTCGGATAAGATTTGCCGTGGAGGAATGACATCATGCTGTTCGCCCAGCCCGACGTGTCCGACGAACGCACGGCGTTCTATGAGCGAATCGACCGGGACAGCCTGACTCCCCTATGGGAAGCCATCGGCAACCTGGTCCCGCCGCGCCCTGCCTCGCCCTGTGTGCCCGCGCTCTGGCGCTACGAGAAAATGCGCCCGTACCTGATGGAGGCGGGCCGTCTCATCACCGCACGCGAAGCGGAGCGGCGCGTACTGGTGATGGAGAATCCGGGACTGCGCGGCGCGTCGTCGATTACCCACAGCCTGTACGCGGGCCTGCAGCTGATCCTGCCCGGCGAGGTTGCTCCGAGTCACCGCCACACCCAATCGGCATTGCGCTTTGTCGTCGAGGGCGAAGGCGCGTATACCGCCGTCGATGGCGAGCGAACCACGATGCATCCGGGGGATTTCATCATCACGCCATCGTGGACGTTTCACGATCACGGCAACCCGGGCAAGGAACCCGTCATCTGGCTCGACGGTCTCGACATTCCGCTGGTGGCGTTCTTCGATGCCGGCTTCGCCGAGCGGTATCCGGAAGAAGTGCAGCCTGTGACCCGTCCCGAAGGCGATGCGCTGGCGCGCTACGGCGCGAACATGCTGCCGCTCGAGAACACTGCCGGCTCGCGCACCACGCCGGTATTCACCTACCCTTATGCGCGCAGCCGCGAGGCGCTGGAGCAGCTTCGCCGCCACGGAGATCCGCACCCCTCTCATGGGCTGAAGATGCAATATGCGAATCCAGCGACCGGTGGTTATCCGATGCCGACCATCGGCACCTTCATCCAATTATTGCCCGCCGGTTTCGACGGCGTGTCGTATCGCGCCACCGACGGGACCGTGTATTGCGTCGTCGAAGGCAGCGGGCGCAGCGTCGTCGGTGATCACAGGTTCGAGTGGGCGCCGCACGACGTTTTCGTGGTGCCGTCGTGGTGCGAGGTCTCGCATCACGCCGGCCAGGACGCGGTACTTTTCAGCTTTTCCGACCGCCCGGTGCAAAAGGCGCTGGGATTGTGGCGCGAGGAAGTGCCGGCGACCAGAGTTGGCTAGAAAATGTCTCTGGAGGAATCAATGAAGCAGCGGATGAAAAGCGGTGCGTGGAGCAGGTCGGTTTTCATGGCGAGCCTAATGCTTTTCGCGACCGGCCCGGTCTGGGCCCAGGCAACGGTGAAGATCGGCGTCATCGCCGAATTCTCGGGTCCCTTCGCCGATTACGGTGCGCAGATCCTGGGCGGAATGAAAACCTACCTGCAGCAGAACGGCGATGTCTTCGGCGGCAAGAAGATCGAGATCGTGGTGAAGGACACCACCGGCGCGGCTCCCGACATCGCCAAGCGCCTGGCGCAGGAGACGGTGACCCGCGACAACGTCGACATCCTCGCCGGGTTCGGATTGACGCCCAACGCCATGGCCGTCGCACCGGTCGCCACCGAAGCGAAGAAGCCGATGGTGATCATGAACGCCGCCACGTCGGTGATCACCACCCGCTCACCCTATATCGTTCGCGTGTCGCACACGCTCCCTCAGGACACGCAGCCGATGGCGCAATGGGCCGCCAAGAACGGCATCAAGCGGGTATTCACCCTCGTTTCCGACTTCGGCCCGGGACAGGACGCCGAAGCAGCGTTCATCAAGGCATTCAAGGCCGCCGGCGGGGACGTTGTCGAGAGCGTGAGAACCCCGCTTGCGAATCCGGATTTCGCTCCGTTCGTCCAGCGCATCAAGGACGCCAAACCCGAAGCGGTGTTCGTCTTTCTTCCGCCGGGCAGCCAGACCATCGCCTTTATCAAGGGCTACGAGGAACGCGGACTCAAGGCCGCGGGCATCAAGATCATCGCCACCGGCGACCTGACCGACGACGGCACCTTGCAGGCGATGGGCGATGGCACGATAGGCATCGTCACCAGCTTCCACTATTCGGCGGCGCACGACTCCCCGGAGAACAAGGCGTTCCTGAAGGCGTACACGGATACCAACGGCACGCGGCTGCGCCCCAACTTCATGGCATGCGCCGGCTACGACGGCATGGCGGCAATCGCTGAGGCTCTGAAAAAGACCCAGGGCTCCACCGACCCCGACAAGCTTTTAAGCGCGTTGAAGGGTATGAGATTGACGAGCCCGCGCGGCCCGATCATGATCGACCCCGAGACCCGCGACATCGTTCAGACGGTGTATATCCGGCGCGTCGAAAAGCTCAATGGGATCCTCTATAACGTTGAATTCGATAAATTCCCCGAGGTCCGCGATCCCGGGAAATAAAGGCTAAAAAGCGTTGCCGGAGGGCTTGACAAAGGTAATTCCTGGCTACATTATACATGTATGAACAAAAAGGCCTCCCGCCTTCGTGAGGTGCCGGCCCCTGCCGACGAGACGATGTTCCTGCTCATGCATGCGGCGGGGACCATCGAGAAGCGGCTGGAGGACGCGCTGGGGACGGTCGGACTGTCGCTGGCCAAATTCGGCGCGTTGACCTTTCTTGTTCGCGCCGGCGAGCCTTTGAGCCTCTCCGAGTGTGCCGCCAAGATGACGTGCGTTCGATCCAACATTACGCAACTGGTCGACCGTCTCGAATCCGATGGGCTGGTTCGACGTGTCGACCATCCCTCCGACCGACGCGGTGTGATGGCAGCGGCGACCCCCTTGGGAATCGAGCGCCAAGCCGCCGGGGCCAAGCTGGTGGACGGGGTTAAGAGCCAGTTTGCGCGGACATTGTCCGGCATCGATCGCGGTGAGCTCGCTCGCGCGCTGAGCGCGATCAAGTAGTTTTTTTGACCAATTGATACAGATATGAATTATGCAGCAATGAATGTAAGTGCTCCGGCCGCAATGTACGCCATCGACCTTCGCCAATTTTGTAACCGTTCTGTCATGAAAGGAATGCACCATGAAAAACATCTTGTTGATTCTCGGTAGTCCGCGCGACCGCGCGTCGTATTCGCACCAAATCGGCCGGCGCATCGTTGACGATCTGAAGTCACGCTATCCATCCGCGAAGGTCGTCGTGCGGAACTTAGTCAAGGAAGCCTTGCCCGACGTGGGTGAAGGGTTCGTCACGGGCAGGATGCTGAGCGAAGACAAGCGCAGCGCCGCGGAAACGGCGGCCCTCGCACTGTCGGACGTATTGGTCAGCGAGCTGATGGCCGCCGACGTTCTCGTTCTCGCGACACCGATGCATAACTTCGGCGTTTCCGCATCGATGAAGGCGTGGATCGATCATATCGCGAGGCCAGGTGTAACGTTTTCGTATTCCGAGAAGGGGCCGCTTGGACTCGTCCAGGGCAAGAAAGTCATCCTGGTGCTTGCCCGCGGCGGTATCTATTCCGAGGGGCCGATGAAGGGGTACGACTTCCAGGCGCCCTATTTGCGCGCGGTGCTCGGGCTCATCGGCATGACCGATGTCGAGGTCATTCGAATCGAGGGTGTCGCGATGGGCGACGACGCGGTGCGAAATGCGGTGACGTCGGCCAAGGCGCAGGCAGATGGCGTGGTGCGCGCGATCGTATCGGAGTCATCGGTACCGGTTTTGGCCCAAGCGGCCTGAAAATGCGAGCCGCCCGACCCTTTGAGTTTTCCTGGGCGCGCGGTGCGCTGCCGCGCGGTACGTTGCCATGTCGCAGAAGTATCGAACCACCTCGAGGTGCATGGCGATGAATTCGACAACGAACGTTACTACGGCGCGGGCAAACAAAAAGAGAAGCGTGGGACTGCGTCGCGCGAGCAGTCTCTTGGGCGGTGCACTCCTCGGGACGTCGATCGTGACTCCGATTCTGGCCGGCGGCAATACGGTGGACGGCGACGCATTTGTCATATTGCTTTCCGGCATGCTGGCCCTGGCGGGCATTGTTGTGCACGTCGCAGGCTCGGGAGGAACCGCGCACGCCCGTGCCACGGCCTCGATGTCCTCGATGCGCGCTCCGGTCCATTCACAAGCTGCGCGCGTGAGCCGCGATTCAAGCGCGGACGCGCGAATGCTCGTGTAAAATTCCCGCACCGGTCCGACAACATCAAGCAACCGGATCTCGGTATCGCAGCCGATTCGTCGCTTTGCAGCACTACCTCGACCCGCGACGAACGCAGCAGTCGGTCTCGCGCACAAAGACGGAGCTTAACGAAGTGATCATGTATCGCAGTGCAATTTTGGCACTGGGCCTCGGCTTGATGCTCGCCGGATGTATGGTCGGTCCCGATTTCCGCCATCCGGAACCGCCCACGACTGGCCGCTACACCGAGACACCGCTGCCCGAGCAAACCGCCGCTGCGCCGGGCAGAGGTGGCGAAGCGCAGCGCTTCGTTCCGGACCGGGACCTCTCCGCGCAGTGGTGGACGCTGTTCAACTCCGACCCGCTGGATCGCTCG
>JALZAO010000308.1 GCA_030948305.1 Pseudomonadota bacterium | reverse complement strand
CGGCAGTGTCAAGCGCTCGCAGGCGTTCAAGCGCCATATCCTTACCAAGAAGTCGACCAAGAACAAGCGCCAGCTTCGCGGCTCAACCGGCGTCCACAGCACCAACGCGGACTCGGTTAAAGCCATGTTGCCGTACGCGTAACGGAGACCGGCCATGCCTAGAGTAAAGCGTGGAGTCACCGCCAAAGCGCGGCACAAGAAGGTCCTGGCGAAATCCAAGGGTTATCGCGGCCGTCGCAGCAACGTCTATCGCATCGCCAAAGAAGCGGTGATGAAGGCGGGGCAGTATCAATATCGCGACCGCCGTACAAAGAAGCGTGAGTTCCGCGCGCTGTGGATTGCCCGCATCAACGCCGCGGTGCGCGAGCTTGGAATGAGCTACAGCGTATTCATGAACGGCCTGAAAAAAGCATCGATCGACATTGACCGCAAGGTACTCGCCGATCTGGCCGTCCACGACCGAGCGGCATTTGGAAAGATCGCGGAGCAAGCCAAAGCCTCTCTGGCCTGAAAGCCGGACATCAAAAAGGGAGGCGATAAGCGCCTCCCTTTTTTTGTCCCTGTTTATCCTCATCCACTCCTTCGGCCATGGACAAGCTCGAGCACATCGTCGCTTCCGCCCTCGCCGAGTTCGCGGCGTGTAACGATCCGGCAGCGCTTGAAAACTGCAAGGCGAAATTTCTCGGCAAGAGCGGGCAATTAACCGAGTCGCTGAAGGGCTTAAGCAAACTCTCCGCCGCGGAGCGGCCCGCCGCCGGGGCGCGCATCAATCAGGCCAAGTCCGAGCTCGAGGCGGCACTTGGCCGTCGCCGCGACGAGCTCGCCGAAGCGAAGCTCAAGGATCAACTCGCCGCGGAATCGCTCGACGTCTCGCTGCCGGGGCGCGGCGCCGGGGTGGGCGGGCTTCACCCGATTACCCGTACGATCGACCGCATCGAGGCGCTTTTCCATTCGCTCGGGTTCACCGTTGTCGAGGGCCCCGAGATCGAGGACGACTTCCACAATTTCACCGCGCTCAACACCCCGGAAGACCACCCTGCCCGCTCGATGCACGACACGTTCTATGTCGAGGGGGGCATGGTGCTGCGCACGCACACTTCGCCGGTTCAGGTGCGCTACATGGAAACGCACGCTCCGCCGATCAAGATCATCGCTCCGGGACGCGTCTACCGCGTGGACAGCGACGCGACGCATTCGCCGATGTTTCATCAGGTCGAAGGGCTCTGGATAGACGAGGACGTCACCTTTGCCGATCTCAAAGGCCTGTTTACCGAGTTTCTTCGACGGTTCTTCGAGCGCGACGATCTGAAAGTTCGCTTCCGGCCGTCTTTCTTTCCCTTCACGGAGCCGTCGGCGGAAGTCGACATCGAATTCCGCGACGGCTGGCTCGAGATCTCAGGCGCGGGACAAGTTCATCCCAATGTGCTGCGCGCGGTCGGAATCGATCCCGAGCGGTACCAGGGCTTCGCCTTCGGCATGGGGCCGGACCGGCTGGCGATGCCGCGCTACGGCGTCAACGATTTGCGCCTGTTCTTCGAAAACGACTTGAGATTCCTTCGGCAATTCGCGTAGGCGATATGAAGTTCTCCGAACACTGGCTGCGCACTCTGGTCGATCCGCCGCTCGACAGCGACGCGCTCGCCCACGCGCTGACCATGGCCGGTCTGGACGTCGAGGAGCGCGCCAAGGCGGCTCCGGCGTTCAGCGGCGTGGTGGCTGCGCGCGTGCTTTCGGTTGAGCGCCACCCCAACGCCGATCGGCTCACCGTATGCCGCGTCGACGTAGGCTCCGGCGATTCCCTGTCGATTGTCTGCGGCGCGCCCAATGTTGCGCCAGGAATGGTCGTGCCATGCGCTCTGGTTGGCGCCAAGCTTCCCGCCGGGCTGGAAATTCGCAAGAGCGAGATGCGCGGTGTGGAATCGCAGGGGATGCTCTGCTCAGCGAGCGAGCTTGGCATCTCCGACGATAGCGGCGGCCTGCTCGTCCTCGATCCGCTGATCCCAGTCGGCACCGACGTGCGCCAGGCGCTCGATCTCGACGACGTCGTCTTCACACTCAAGCTCACGCCTAATCGTGCTGATTGTCTGTCGGTCCTGGGGCTCGCGCGCGAGGTCACCGCCATCACCGCGTCGCCGCTTCGCTATTCGCCGCCGCCGACGGTCGTCGCGACCGCCAAGTCGACGCGCGGCGTACGGGTCGAGGACCCGCAGGCCTGTCCGCGCTTTTGCGGACGCGTGATCACCGGCATCGACGCAAACGCACCGACTCCCAGGTGGATGAAGCAGCGCCTCGAGCGCAGCGGCATCCGGTCGATCTCGGCGGTGGTCGACGTCACCAACTACGTGATGGTGAAGCTCGGGCAGCCGCTGCACGCCTACGACGACCGCTTGCTCGAGGGCGATCTGATCGTGCGTTTCGCGAAGACCGGCGAAACGCTGACGCTTTTGAACGGCCAGGAGCTGGCGCTCGATCCCGACCTACTCCTCGTCGCCGATGAAAAAAAGGCGCTCGGGCTTGCCGGGATCATGGGCGGCGAGCATAGCGGCATCAGCGGCAAGACCACCAGCCTCTTTCTCGAAGGCGCATTCTGGAATCCCGCGGTGATCCAGGGCAAAGCTCGCCGCCTCGGTTTTGCCACCGATGCCGGGTTCCGGTTCGAGCGTGGCGTCGACTTCGCCAATGCCGATCGTGCAGTCGACCGCGCAACCCAATTGATCCTCGAGCTTTGCGGCGGAGAAGCCGCTCCGATGATCGACGTGCGCGGCCCGCTGCCGCGACGCGACCCGGTTCGGGTGCGCCCACGACGCGTGGCACGCATTCTC
>JALZAO010000307.1:832-2822 GCA_030948305.1 Pseudomonadota bacterium | reverse complement strand
TATCAGGCAGCCAGCCTCGCTCCGCTGTCCGCATCGAACAGATGCGCGCGTGCAAGATCAGGCTTTAACGAGATGCGATCGCCGGCGCGGCAACTCACCCGGTCGCGCGCCAACGAGGTCAGTTCCTGTCCATTGAACCGGCAGTAGAGCTGAGTATCCGCCCCTGTCGGCTCGACCACGACGACATCCGCCGGGAAGCCGGCTCCGCCGTCCAGCAGGCAATGCTCGGGCCGCATGCCGTAGAGCACGCGCTGCCCGTCCGACGCACGGGCGCCGATCGGCATCGGCAAGCGCACGCCACCATCGAACTCCACCTGAACGATTCCATCGTTGATGCGCGCAGTGCCGGGGATCATGTTCATCGCCGGCGAGCCGATAAAGCCGGCGACGAAAACGTTGTTCGGCTGGTCGTACAAGGTCAGCGGGTCGCCGATCTGCTCGACCACGCCATCCTTCATGACCACGATCTTGTCGGCCATCGTCATCGCCTCGATCTGGTCGTGCGTCACATAGATCGACGTCGTTTTCAGACGCTGGTGCAGCTCCTTGATCTCGGTGCGCATCTGAACTCGCAGCTTGGCATCGAGGTTCGACAGCGGCTCGTCGAACAGAAAGACCTGCGGGTCCCGAACGATCGCGCGCCCCATCGCGACGCGCTGGCGCTGGCCGCCGGAGAGCTGCCGTGGATAGCGGTCGAGCAAGACTGTCAGGCCAAGGATATCCGCGGCCTTGGCCACGTGCGCTTCGATTTCGCTCTTGCTCTGTTTCGCCAGCATGAGCGCAAACGACATGTTGTCGCGGACGGTCATGTGCGGATACAGCGCGTAGTTCTGGAACACCATCGCGATGTCACGCTGCTTCGGCGCAATGCGGTTGACCACTCTGCCGCCGATGCTGACTTCGCCGTCGGTGATTTCCTCGAGGCCGGCGATCATGCGCAGCAACGTCGACTTGCCGCATCCCGAGGGGCCGACCAGGACGCAGAATTCTCCGTCGGCAATATCGATGTCGACACCGCGTATCACCTGCGTCGAGCCGAAATTCTTGCGCACTGCTCTGATGCTTACCGCTGCCATTATCCTCCTTCGAAAGGCCGTTCTGATGACGGCTGCCTCTGCCGGAACGCTTACGGGCCGGGACGCCGCGTTCCCTTTACCACCACGTAATCCGGCCGCCCCGTCTTGACCCAGGTCACGATGTTTTGCGCCGCCTTTCGCCGCAACTCGATTTCCGATTGCTCGCTGAAAAACGCGGCATGCGGCGTCAGGATTACCTTGGGGTGGCCCAGCAGCCTGCTCCCGGATGGGGGCGGCTCGACCGGCAGGACATCCAATCCAGCGCCGGCAAGTATTCCACTATCGAGTGCGTCAAGCAAATGGTCGATCATGACGACGGCGCCGCGGGAGGTATTGACCAGGAACGATGCCCGCTGCATGCGCCGCAGCACGCGCTCGTCGATCATGCCGCGTGTCTCATCGTTGAGCGGCGCGTGCAGGCTCACCACTTCGCTCTGCGCGAAGAGAGAGCCAAGATCCGCCCGCTCGACGTACGCCGGAAAATCGCCGTCGATGAGGTAGGGGTCGCAGGCAATGACACGCTTGAAGGTGTTGCGCGAAATATGCGCCATCCGCTTACCGATGCGCCCCAGGCCGACGATGCCGAGCGTCATTTCGCTGGCGCGCCGCAAGCTTCCCGACGAAAGGTAGTGCCACGTTCCGGCCTTGACGTCGCGGTTAAACCCGGTGACGTTGCGGACCAGCGCCAGCGCGAGCGACAACGCATGCGTTGCCACCTCGCCGACACCGTAGTCGGGCGAATTCGCCACCCACACGCCATGCTTCGCACAGGCCCCGATATCGACGGTGTCGAAGCCTGCACCGATTCGGCTGACCAGTCCCAATTGGGGCAGCCCGACTATCACCCGCTCGGTGACCGGTGCGTACTGAATCAGGAACGCATCGACATCCTTGCCTGCTGCGATCAACGCGTC
>JALZAO010000307.1:0-822 GCA_030948305.1 Pseudomonadota bacterium | reverse complement strand
CCCCCCACGCCGCGCTCCAGCTTGACGTCGGGGTAATCCTGCTCGGTAAAGAGAACGCGAGTCATGGATGCAATGAGGGTTGAGGGAGGCAGGAAATCCGCAGGCGGCCCGCCCTTGCTGCCCACCGGCGCCCGAGCGTCGCTCAAGGTACGTGGCGGACAAGGATAGCTCAAGTGCCGCCGCCGGAAACTCGGCGGTCCTTCTCGCGGCGCTATAATCGGCCGCCCTTGCCTTGAGCGCTGATTCGCCTGGAGCACTCTGCCCATGCTCGTGCCCACGACCATTGCCGGAAGCCTGCCCAAGCCCGAGTGGCTGGCGCCGGCCCGTCAACTCTGGGCGCCGTGGCTGCTCGAAGGTGAAAAGCTGGCCGAGGGCAAGCGCGACGCGGTACGGCTCGCACTGTTCGACCAGGAGCATGCGGGCATCGACATCGTCACCGACGGCGAGCAAACCCGCCGGCACTTCGTCACCACGCTGATCGAGAACCTCGAGGGCGTCGACTTCCAGCACAAGAGGACGGTCCGCATTCGCAACCGCTACGATGCCGACGTCCCGGTCGTCGTCGGACCCGTCGCGCGTTCGCATCCGATCTACGTCGAAGACGCGAGTTTCCTGCGCGGCCAGACCACCCGCAGGGTGAAATTCACCTTGCCGGGGCCGATGACCATGGTCGATACGCTCTACGATGACCACTATCGGAGCCGGGAAAAGCTGGCGTGGGCTTTCGCGGAAATCCTGAATGAGGAAGCGCGTGCCATCGAAGCGACCGGCGTCGACGTGATCCAGTTCGACGAGCCGGCGTTCAATGTCTATTTCGACGAA
>JALZAO010000030.1 GCA_030948305.1 Pseudomonadota bacterium | reverse complement strand
AATTTGATGACGATCGGCTGTTGCGCCGATGCGCTGCCGAACGCAAGTATCGCCGCGGCGGCGAGTGCGAGGGAAAATCGGAACTTCATCGATGCCTCCAATGAGAACGAACGGGACGTTGTTAACGTATTCGCGTTATGCGGGCAATTTAGCCGCGCGTTGCGGCCGCTTGTCAATTGGCGCCTCGTAAGCGCGAGCACAACAAAACCGACCTATGCAATCCGGGCCGCGCGCTTGTCGCGTGCGCCCAAGGCGAGGACAAGCGGATCGACCGCGCCGTCAAGACGCCGGACGCCAGATCAGCCGCAATCCCTTTTCGCCGGTTGCCGCTTGAAACGCGACATCGACACCGACCCCGGGCACCGCGGCGAGCTCATCGCCACACCAGACGAGCGGCAATGCCTGGCGCTGCCACACCGTAAGGTTCGCCTGCTGCAACAGCTTCTTGACCGCATGCCGCGGACGGTTCGCCGCGAGCCGGATCCGCTCGCCGCCTGTGCGCGAGCGGACAGTGACGGGTGCGATCGAGAGCTTGGCGAAAGCGATGCCTTCGCCGTCAGCCGGCTCGAATGCCAGGATACCGCCCGGCAGATGAACTTCGGGTGCGCCGTCCCAAGCGACGGCAAAGGGAGCCGTGATGGGAGCGTGCACGACAACGCGCCCACGGTAGCACCCTATCTCGGCGCCATCGTGCGCGATACGCGTGCGCGCGTCGGCAGAAGCGCTGCGCAGTTGCCGCAACACGTCGGCGAGGCGCTCATCCGAGGGCGGGCGCAAGCCCTCGCGACGCAGGAACCAGCGCAGGAGATTGGCGGCTCGAGCGTTGGACAACCCTGCCAGTTGTGTGCGGTCCAACCCGGCATCGTCGATGGCGCCCTCGGCGTCGAGCGCGGCAAGCTCGTCGAGCAACGCGCTTGCTTCGGCTTGATGCGACGCGGCGCGGGCGAGCGTCGCCGGATAGCCTTTGAAGCCGGCGGCGAGGCGTGGCGCAATTTCGTGCCGAAGAAGATTGCGGCGGTGCGTGGTGTCGCTGTTGCTTTCATCCTCGATCCAGCCGAGGCCGCGGGTCCTCGCGTAGGCCGCGAGCGTTTCGCGCGTCTGCGACAGCAGTGGTCGCAGCAGGGCGGGAGTGCTGCGCCGAAATGCCGGCATCGCGGACAGTCCTCGCGGGCCAGCGCCGCGCAACAGTTGCAGCAATACGGTTTCGGCCTGGTCGTCGGCGTGGTGTGCGAGCGCGATCACATCCACGTCGCATGACATGAAATACGCGTATCGCCCGGCGCGTGCCAGCGCTTCGAGGCTTAGCCCGGACTTGCGCGTGAGGTGCAGCCGATGCACCGCCAGCGGCACCGATCGCGACGCGCACTGCTCGGCGCAGAAACGCGCCCAGTGGTCGGCGTTGGGGGAGAGTCCGTGATGAACGTGGACCGCCGATACCTTGAGTGAGCGGCCGGCCGAAACGCTTGTCAGGGCATCGAGCAGCACCATCGAGTCGATGCCTCCCGAGATCGCAACGGCAAGCCGCGCGTCCGAAGCAACGTAGCCGTCCAATGCATCCGCGACGGCCGATGTTACCGCGGCAACGGCGTCGTCAGCCGGCGTTGAGTTCCTTGAACTTGCCATAGCCGAGAAGCTTATCCTCTCGTGCTTCCAGCAGGGCGTCGAGCTGCTGCTCCTGCGACTGGCGCAGCGCCTCGGTCAGGGCTTTTTTCAGCGTCACCATCATTGCCGCGTGATCTCGATGCGCGCCTCCGATGGGCTCGTTGACGACTTTGTCGATCAGGCCAAGCGTCTTCAGCCGTGGCGCGGTGATGCCGAGCGTTTCGGCCGCTTCTTCGGCGTGCGACGCCGATTTCCACAGGATCGACGCGCATCCCTCCGGCGAAATCACCGAATAGGTGGCGTATTGGAGCATCAGTGTCAGGTCGCCGATCGCGATGGCCAGCGCTCCGCCTGAACCGCCTTCACCGATCACCGTGACGATAACCGGCGTCCTCAATCCGGCCATTTCGTAGAGATTGCGGCCGATGGCCTCGGACTGTCCGCGCTCCTCGGCACCGATGCCGGGGAATGCTCCGGGGGTGTCCACCATGGTGAACAAGGGCAGGCCGAATTTTTCTGCGAGCTTCATCAGGCGCAGCGCCTTGCGATAGCCTTCCGGCCGAGGCATGCCGAAGTTGCGGTGGATTTTTTCCTTGGTGTCGCGGCCCTTCTGGTGGCCGAGCACCATGCAAGGCGCGCCGTTGAATCTCGCCAGGCCGCCGACGATGGCCTGGTCGTCACCGTAGCTTCGGTCGCCGTGCAGCTCGTGGAAATCGGTGAACATCCCGGCGATATAGTCGAGCGTGTACGGCCGCTGCGGATGGCGCGCCACTTGCGCGATCTGCCACGAGGAGAGCTTGCTGTAGATCTCCTTGGTCAGTTGCTGGCTTTTCTTGGTGAGCCGGTTGATCTCGTCGGAGATATCGACCGCGGAGTCTTCGTGGACATAGCGCAGCTCGTCGATCTTGGCCTGCAGATCGGCAATGGGCTGCTCGAAATCGAGAAAGGTTTGTTTCATCTGGCCAGGTTCGACGGAGTAGCAGAGGGTGAGGGCGGCATCATAGCGCACGGGCGCGGACTGCCGCCATGATGCGCCGCTCAAGCAATCGTAGATCAGCTAGCGTCAGGTCGCAAAGCGCAATCCCCTATCGGTTCTAAGCTTCACTCTACCCAAGCCGTGTCGGCCGGGCGAAGCATCTCGATGTGCGCGATGCCGTCTTCGAGGTATGGTTCGGACGCTGGTCGAAAGCCGAATTCCGCGTAGAAGCTCTCGAGATAGCGCTGCGCACCGATTCGAATACCGTGCTCCGGATAAATCTCGACGGATTTGCGCACGCCTTCGCGCATCAGTTCGCGGCCGGCGCCGATGCGCCGAAAATGTGCCGCCGTGAGAACGCGGCCGATCGACGCTTCGGTAAACCTGCAACCGGGTTGGAGAAGACGCAAATAGGCGGCCAGCGCCTTGGTACCGCCGCGTTCCACCCAGCCGAGCAAGTGCCACGCGTCCTGATCCGCGTCGTCGAGGTCGAGAAATGCACAGTGCTGCTCGACCACGAATACTTCGCTGCGCGCGCGAAGCGCCGCGTACAGGGCGTGCGGCGTGAGGTCGGCGAATTGACGCCAGTGCCAGGCGATTGCAGAGGACATCGTGCGGCGACAGATGCGCGCAGTTTCAAGGCCCGTTAAGTTACACTATGCGGCAGTCTTCGAATCGTTTCTGCATTTTATTCCGGCATTTCCCATGGCAAAAGCGCATCGCATCGCCGTCATCCCCGGTGACGGCATCGGCAAGGAAGTCGTCCCCGAGGGCATTCGCGCGCTCGAGGCCGCGGGAAAGAAGTTCGACATTGCGTTCCAATGGGACGAGTTGCCGTGGAGCTGCGACTACTACGTCAAATACGGCCGCATGATGCCGGAAGACTGGTTCGAGCAGATCCATCGCCACGAAGCTATTTTTTTCGGCGCCGTCGGCTGGCCGGCGACGGTGCCCGATCACATCTCGCTTTGGGGCTCGCTGATCCAGTGGCGGCGGCGATTCGACCAGTACGTCAACCTGCGGCCATGCCGTTTGATGCCGGGCATTCCGTCACCTCTGGCCAACCGCAAGCCGGGCGATATCGACTTCGTAGTCGTCCGCGAAAATACCGAGGGCGAATACTCGTCCGTCGGCGGTCGGGTATTCGACGGCACCGACCGGGAAACGGTGTTTCAGCAGACGATTTTCACCCGCACCGGCGTCGACCGCATCCTCAAGTACGCCTTCGAGCTTGGACAGACGCGTCCGCGGAAACACGTCACCTCGGCCACCAAATCGAACGGCATCTCGATCACCATGCCGTACTGGGACGAGCGCTTTCGCGCGATGTCGGCCCAGTATCCGGGTATTCGAACCGATCAATTCCACATCGACATCCTGACCGCGCAATTCGTGCAGCATCCGGATTGGTTCGATGTGGTGGTCGGCTCCAACCTGTTCGGCGACATTCTTTCCGACTTAGGGCCAGCGGTGTGCGGCACGATCGGCATCGCCCCGGCAGCGAACATCAACCCCGAGCGCATTTATCCGTCGACCTTCGAGCCGGTCCACGGTTCGGCGCCGGACATTGCAGGCAAGGGCATCGCCAATCCCATCGGTCAGATCTGGTCGGCGGCACTGATGCTCGAGCACCTCGGACACTCAGCGGCCGCCGCGGCAATCGTGCGCGCGATCGAAAGGGTGCTTGCCGACAAAAGCGCACCGCGGACCCCTGACCTCGGCGGCAAGGCGTCGACCGCGGCCTTGGGCAAGGCGATCGCTAAGGCAATAGAATGAATTCAGCCTGAGGGCCGAGGTCCGCTTTTGTGGCAAGATAGCCGCCGAACAACAAGACCGACGCAGGGAGCCATCGCAATGATCATCGGCATTCCACGCGAGACCCGTCCCGGCGAGACGCGCGTCGCCGCCACGCCCGAGACCGTCAAGAAGCTGGCCGCGAGCGGCAAGCATCAGATCGTCGTCGAAACCGGCGCAGGAGCGCACGCCAGCATTCCCGACGCCGACTTTCAGACCGCCGGTGCGCGAATCGGCAGCGCCGCGGAGACTTTGGGCGCCGACGTCGTCCTCAAGGTACGCGGCCCGACCGCCGAGGAAGCACCGAAGCTCAAGCGTGGCGCAATACTCATCGGCCTGCTCAATCCCTTCGATGTTGCGGGCATCGAGTCGATCGCCGCAACCGGCGTTTCCGCCTTCGCGCTGGAACGCCTGCCGCGAATCAGCCGCGCGCAATCGATGGACGTCCTCTCCTCGCAGGCAAACATCGCCGGCTACAAGGCCGTGATAATCGCGGCCAACCTGTACGGGCGCTTCATGCCCATGCTGATGACCGCGGCGGGTACGGTGAAGGCCGCGCGGGTGCTGATCCTCGGCGTCGGGGTCGCCGGGCTGCAGGCGATCGCGACGGCCAAACGCCTCGGCGCGGTGATCGAGGCGTCGGACGTGAGGCCGTCGGTGAAGGACCAGGTCGAGTCGCTCGGCGCGAAATGGGTCGACGTTCCGTACGCCAACGACGAGGAAAGGAAGATCGCCGAGGGTGTCGGCGGCTACGCGCGTCCGATGCCGCCGGAATGGATGGCGCGCCAGGCCGGCATCATCGCCGAGCGCTGCAAGACCATTGACGTGCTCATTACGACGGCGCTTATCCCAGGCCGCCCGGCGCCGAAGCTTATCCGTGCGGACACCGTCGCCGCCATGAAACCCGGCGCGGTGATCGTCGATCTCGCCGCCGAGCAGGGAGGCAACGTCGAGGGCACCGAGTTCGATCAGATCGTCACCAAGAACGGCGTCAAGATTGTCGGCATTGCAAATCTTCCCGCGCGAGTCGCAACCGACGCCAGCGCACTCTACGCGCGCAACGTACTCAACTTTCTTGCGCTTTCTTTGAACGCCAAGACCGGCGATTTCAACGTCCCGAAAGACGACGAGATCATCGCCGCGACGCTGGTCTGCGAGGGCGGCAAGGTGACCGCGAAAGCGTAATTCCCGTCGTTCGGGTTTCGATTGTCTTAGTCTCGATTGCAGCAAGTGGGAGAGAAAAATGACCTCAGGTGTTGATCCGATCGTCATCAACCTCATCGTGTTCGTGCTGGCGATTTTCGTCGGCTATCACGTGGTCTGGGGCGTGACCCCGGCGCTGCACACGCCGCTGATGTCGCTCACCAACGCGATCTCCAGCATCATCCTGGTCGGCGCCATGCTCGCCGCCGGCGCCGCCGATCTCGACTGGGGCGGATGGCTCGGCGTGGTCGCGGTGACTCTGGTTTCGATCAACGTGTTCGGCGGCTTCCTGGTGACGCAACGGATGCTCGATATGTTCAAGAAGAAGGAACCACGAGCCGGCGCGGCCAAGGATTAGAAGGAAAATAAGGGGAGACCATGAGCGCCAATCAACTCGCACTGTGGTATCTCGTCGCCGCGGTGAGTTTCATCCTCGCGCTGAAGGGCCTGTCGGGCCCGCACACGGCGCGCCGGGGCAATCTCTACGGCATGGTCGGCATGGCGATCGCCTTGCTGGTGACCCTGGCGCTGGTCTATTCGCACAGCAAGAACGTATTGCCCATTCTCGGCGGCATGGCGATCGGCGGTACGATCGGTGCGATCGTCGCGCGCCGGGTGCAGATGACGCAGATGCCGGAGCTGGTCGCGGCCATGCACTCGCTGGTCGGCCTGGCCGCGGTGTTCATCGCCATCGCCGCGGTCAACAATCCCGCGGCTATGGGACTCGACGTGCCGATCACCTTCGGACACAAGCTGGAGCTTTTCATCGGCACCTTCATCGGCGCGATCACGTTCTCGGGCTCGGTCATCGCATTCGGCAAGCTGTCGGGAAGGATCCGCAGCGCGCCGGTGACGTTCAAGGGCCAGCACTTCGTCAATCTGGCGATCGGCGTTGCGATGATCGCTTTCGGCATCTGGTTCTGCATGGCGCCGCCTTCCCTGCACTGGATGCCGTTCATCATCATGACCGCGCTCGCGTTTCTGCTCGGCTTCCTGCTCATCATTCCCATCGGCGGCGCCGACATGCCGGTCGTCATCTCCATGTTGAACAGTTACTCGGGATGGGCGGCCGCGGGCATCGGCTTCTCGCTCGACAACCCGATGCTGATCATCGCCGGGTCGCTGGTCGGCTCTTCCGGCGCGATTCTGTCTTACATCATGTGCAAGGCGATGAATCGTTCGTTCTTCAGCGTCATCCTGGGCGGCTTTGGCGGCGAGGTAAGCGAAGCCGCCGCGGAGGGAGAGAAAAAGCCGGTCAAGAGCGGCAGCGCCGAGGACGCCGCGTTCCTTTTGTCCAACGCCGACACGGTGATCATCGTTCCCGGCTACGGCCTCGCGGTGGCGCGCGCGCAGCATGCGGTAAAGGAGCTCGCCGCGAAGCTGACCGCCAAGGGAGTGACCGTCAAATACGCGATCCATCCGGTCGCCGGCCGCATGCCCGGACACATGAACGTGCTCCTGGCCGAGGCCGAGGTCCCGTACGACCAGGTATTCGAAATGGAAGACATCAACAGCGAGTTCCCGCAAGCCGACGTGGCGCTGATCCTCGGCGCCAACGACGTCGTCAATCCGCTAGCCGAACAGAAGGGCAGCGCGATCTACGGCATGCCGATCATCGAGGCGTACAAGGCGAAATCGGTCATCGTCAACAAGCGCTCGATGGCATCCGGCTACGCCGGCCTCGACAATCCGCTGTTCTACATGGACAAGACGATGATGGTGTTCGGCGATGCCAAGAAAGTCGTCGAGGATCTGGTCAAGGCGGTTGACTGACGCAACTAGCGCAGGTGTCCCAGGCGATGCGCGGCCTAGTAATTGGTGAAACGGGTGGTATTTCTTCGCCGTCATTCCCGCGAAAGCGGAATCCATTGGTTTCTCGAAACTTGGATCTCCGCTTGGCCGTTCCTCGAACTTCGCCCTTCGGGCTCGTTTTCGCGGGGATGACGCATCCATGATTTGCGCATTTCCAAGTCGTGACACCAATCGAATGCAGCGAGCGATCCTATCGCGATGACTGAAATTACCCGCAAGCCCGCATTCTGGATCGCATTCGCCGTGATCTCCCTGTTGTCGGCGGCGTTCGCGTGGCGCTTTTTTCCGCAGGCGCTGCCGCTGATCAAGCTCGACGTCAAGATGACTCGCGACGACGCGCTCGATCGCGCCAGCGCGCTCGCCGGCAAGCTCGATCTGGCGCCGCTCGGTGCGCGGCGCGCGGCCTTGTTCACCCACGACGGCGCGACCCAGAACTTTGTCGAGCTCGATGCGGGCGGCAAGGCGAAGTTTGCCGAGCTGCTGACGGGAAAGATCTACGCGCCGTATTGGTGGGAAGTACGCTTGTTCAGGCCGAGCGAGACCGCCGAGGCGCGCGTGCGCTTCAGGCCCGACGGCTCGCCGTATGGATTTCAGTTGAAGCTGCCCGAAGCGGAGCCCGGCGCTGCGCTCGATTCGAATGCAGCTCGCGCCATCGCCGAGGCTCGCGCTCGCGACGACTGGGCGGTCGATTTCTCGCTCTACAAGCTGCTCGAACAGTCTGACGTGCGGCGGTCCGGCGGCCGCGTCGATCACGCATTTGTGTACGAGCGCGAGAACGAACCGCTCGGTGACGGCCGCTTCCGGCTGCGGCTAGGCGTTGCCGGCAACCGCCTCTCCGAGGTATCGCACTACGTTTACGTTCCAGAAGCATTCAAGCTTCGTTTCCAGGAAATGCGCTCCGACAACGAGACGATCGCCAAGGTGGCTTCACTCGCCGCCGCGGCGCTCTACGGAATCGGAGGCTGCATCCTCGGCACCTTGTGGCTGCTGCGCCGGCGCGCGCTGCTGTGGAAGCGCGCGCTCGGTGCCGGCGCGATCGTCGCCGGCATCAATGCCTTGGCGATGCTCGCCAACGCACCGCAGGGCTGGTTTTCTTACGACACGGCGCAGCCGGAGTGGGTTTTCTGGGGTTCGCAATTCGGCCTCGCATTGCTCGTGTTTCTTGTCGGCTCGCTGGGCCTGGCGCTGGTGTTCATGGCCGCAGAGGGTATGTCGCGCCGGGCATTCCCCGACCATCCGCAGCTTTGGCGCATCTGGTCGCGGGAGGGTGCGCCGACGCTGGCAATCCTTGGCCGCACCCTGGGCGGGTACCTCTTTGTCCCGATCGAGCTGGCGCTTATCGCGGCATTTTATTTCGTGACCAACCGCTACTTTGGATGGTGGCAGCCTTCGGAGGCGCTTACCGATCCCAACATTCTCGGCAGCGCGTTGCCGGCGCTCGCGCCCATAGGCATGGCATTGCAGGCGGGATTCATGGAGGAATGCCTGTTTCGTGCGGTGCCCTTGTCGATCGCCGCGCTGATCGGCCGCCGGTTCGGTCATCGCAGCCTGCTGATCGGCCTGGCGCTCGTGTTGCAGGCAATCGTCTTCGGCGCCGCACACGCGAACTATCCGGGGTTTCCGGCGTACTCGCGGCTGGTCGAGCTGGTGATTCCGGCATTCATCTGGGGACTCATCTTTTTGCGCTTCGGTTTGCTGACGACGGTGATACTTCACTCCGTTTTCGACCTTGTCCTGATGTCGATACCCGTTTTTCTCGTCGAAGGCTCCGGCAGCGGATTCAATCAGGCGCTCGTTCTCGCAGCGGGGCTGGTGCCCCTCGCAATCGTCGCTTTGCACCGGCTACGCGCAGGAACGTGGGGGGAGCTGCCCGCAATCTTGCGCAACGGTGCGTGGCAGAGTGGAGCGGCTGTTACTCACGCCGTCGCGGCGCGCATCCGCGCTCAGGCAGGGCGCTGGACCACTCTCGTGCAGCGTGCGCTGCCTCTGCTTGGAATTGCGGGATTGCTGGCGATAGCGTTCGGTGCGGACTTCCACAGCGACGCGCCGCCGTTGCAAATCGGCCGCGCCAACGCGGAAGCGGCCGCAGATGCCGCGCTCAAGAATCGCGGGATTACGCTAGGGCCTGAATGGAAGCAGGCGGCCGCCACAAAGCTTGCGACGGAAGATGGCACGTGGCTCTGGCACAAATTCGTATGGCGCGAAGGCGGACAGGATGTGTACGCGCACTTGATCGGGACCTGGCTCGCACCGCCGCTGTGGGAGGTGCGTTACGCGCGCTTCAATGGCGGAGATGTCGTCGATCGCTCCGAGGAATGGCGCGTGACGGTTTCGGGGGACGGCGCCATACGGCAGGTAAGACATCAGTTGCCGGAGAGAACGCCGGGAGCGAGGCTGTCGCGCGATCAGGCCCGCATCCTTGCCAGGAAGGAAATCAACCAACGCTTCGGGCTCGATCCGGAGGCGCTGCGCGAAGTCTCGGTCAAGGATGATTCGCAACCGGCGCGCAACGACTGGAGATTCACCTATTCGGATCCGCGCGTCGATGCGGGGCTGGGAGGCGAGGCGCGCGTCGGCGTCGACATCGCCGGTGACGAAGTCGTGAGCTCGGGGCGCTACGTCTTCGTTCCCGAAGTGTGGCAGCGCGCGGAGACCGATCGCGCGGGGCGGCTTGCGGTTGCCAAGAACATCGTCACGATGGCGATCGTCGTCCTGGTCATCGCCGCGCTGATCGCGTCCATCGTCGCCTGGAGCCGCGGACGTTTCGACCGGCGCGCGTTCTGGATGGCAGGCACGCTCACGCTGCTGGCGGCAGCGGTGAATACCGTCAATCAGTGGCCGCTGCTCGGCATGCGGCTGTCGACCACCGAACCGGTGACGACACAGGTGAGCCTGTATCTCGCGGGCATCATTCTTACAACGGTGATCTCGGCACTCCTCGGCGGGCTTCTTGCGGGAGTCGCGTCGTTCGCGG
>JALZAO010000029.1 GCA_030948305.1 Pseudomonadota bacterium | reverse complement strand
ATGATCGGATGCTGAGTCGACCGGAAATGCCTGGTCGCGTGCCGGTTCTTCGATTCGTCGCAGCAGCCGACGTGCCCGCAGGTTCGGCACAGACGAAGGTGCACCCAGGTGTCGCCGAGGGCGAGGTATTCCTCGCAGCCGCCGGCGTTAGGCGTGGCCGTCAGTACAGAACTCAGATGTGTGCATTGATCCGACATTGCGTTGCTCCTGATTGCGTACGCCGGGTTCCCCGCTAAAACAAACGATTCCGGAGTGTGAGCCTTGGTCGCTTACGGCAGATCGAACAGCAGGATTTCCGCGGCGTCGATCTTTGCCGTCACCACCAGCGCCGGCTCTCCCGTGACCGCCGCACCGTCGCCTGCGTCCAGCTCGTGACCATTCATTGTCACGCTGCCACGAACAACCTGCAGCCAGCCCTTGCGCCCGGATTGCAAAGCGTGGGTCACCTGCTCGCCGGAGTTCAGCAGCGCCGCGAAAAGCTGCACGTCCTGATGAACGACGACGGAGCCATCGCGCCCGTCGGATGAGCCCACGAGGCGTAGCTTGCGGCGCTTGTCGACATCGGGAAAAGTCTTCTGCTCGTAACGCGGCGCGATACCTTCGCGGTCGGGTACGACCCAGATCTGCAGGAAATGCACCGGCTCGGTCTTCGAGTGGTTGAACTCACTGTGGCGAATACCGGTACCGGCAGACATGACCTGCACGTCGCCCGGTCGGATCACCGATCCGGTGCCAATGCTGTCCTTGTGCTCGAGCGCACCTTCGAGGACGTAAGAGATGATCTCCATGTCTTTGTGCCCGTGGGTGCCGAAGCCCTGGCCAGGGCTGACCCGGTCCTCGTTGATCACCCGCAAGGGCCCGAAGCCCATCTGCTTCGCGTCGTAGTAGTCACCGAACGAGAAGCTGTGCCGGCTGTCCAGCCATCCAAAGTTAGCGGTGCCGCGCTCTTCCGCGTGCCGTATGTCGATCATTCGATGCCTCGAAATAAACCCGTAGAGACCAGGCCATGACCCAGATCGAAACGGTGCTCGACCGCGGGCTTGAGCCCATCGAGGTAGGTGACTGCCTTCTCGAGCCATCGGAACGCCGTGCGCATGCGCGCGTCGATGTCCCGGAATCCCTCGACGTTGGAATGATCCGTCGCCGACTGGCGCGCCGCCTCGTATTGAGTGCGCAGTTCGTCGAGCAGGGAGGGTCGGTCTGGCATGGCGATCGATCCTGTTTGTCACTTTCCGAGCCGCGCCTTCACGCCCTCGGGCCGCAGGCTGTCGTAGATTTCGAACGGCTGATGGATCCACGGATTGTCGGGCAGATATTCGACGTAATAGTCGGGCTTGAACACCGAGTGTGCCTTGTACCAGACCACCGCCGTGCGAACGTCCGCGATGTGCGGGAAACGAAGCGGCAGTTCCTTGCGCACCGCGGCCAGCGTATGCCCCGTGTCGACCATGTCGTCGACCAGCAGCACGCGATCGCCGAGCCGGGGCGCGGTCATCGTCATGTGCTCGGCGATGATCAGCTCGCCGCGCGTCGTCCCGCCGTCCGAGGTGTACGAGTGTGTCGACAGGATGGCGAGCGGCAATTCGTAGATGCGCGACAGGACGTCGCCAACGCGCAAGCCCCCGCGCGCGATGCAAATGACCTGATTGAAGCGCCATCCCGACTCGTGAACCAGCAGCGCCAGGCGTTCGACCAGTGCGTTGTACTCGTCCCAGCTGACATGCAGGCTCATAATTTCCGGCGCGCAAGTTTCGTCAATGGAACGGATGATGCATCAGAATCGTCTCGTCGCGCTCGGGTCCGGTCGACACCATGGCGATGGGCACTCCGGCGAGCTGCTCGATGCGGCGGAGATAGGCGCGGGCATTTTGCGGCAGATCGTCGAAGCGCTTGACGCCGAAGGTGCTTTGGTCCCAGCCCGGCACCTCCTCGTAAACGGGCTTGCATTCGGCGACGGCCTCGGCGCCGGACGGAAGCAGATCGAGCCTCGTTCCAGCGCGGGTGTACTCGGTGCAGATCCTGATCGGGCCGATACCGTCGAGCACGTCGAGCTTGGTGATGCACAAGCCGTCGACGCCATTCAACTGCAGCGAGCGCTTGAGCGCCGGCAGATCGAGCCAGCCGCAGCGGCGAGGCCTGCCGGTCACCGATCCGAATTCGTTTCCTCGCCTGGCGAGCGTGGCGCCTATATCGTCCTTGAGCTCGGTCGGAAACGGCCCGGTACCCACTCGCGTCGTGTACGCCTTGACGATGCCGAGCACGTAGTCGAGGAGCTGCGGGCCGATGCCGCATCCGGGGGCCGCCGCTCCCGCGAGACAGTTCGACGAGGTCACGTAGGGGTAGGTCCCGTGGTCGATGTCGAGCAGCGCACCCTGCGCGCCCTCGAACAGGAGCGAGTCACCGCGACGGCGGGCTTCCTGGATCAGTGCCGCGACGTCGGCGATCATCGGTTTCAGTTGCGGCGCGAGCGCCAGTGCCGCGTCCAGCGTCGCGCGATAGGGAACGGCATCGCACTTGTAATACTGGGTCAGCACGAAATTGTGGAACTCGAGCAGCAACAGGAGCTTGGCGGCGAAGCGGTCGGCGTAGAAAACGTCCTGCACGCGCAAGGCGCGGCGCGCTATTTTGTCTTCGTAGGCCGGGCCGATGCCGCGCCCGGTGGTGCCGATCTTGGTCTCGCCCAGCGAGGCCTCGCGCGCCTGATCGAGCGCGATGTGATACGGCAGCACCAGCGGACACGCCGGCGAGATGGACAATCTGGCGCGGACTTCGATCCCGGCGGATTCGAGCTCGGCGATCTCCTGCAGCAGCGCCGACGGCGACAGGACGACACCGTTGCCGATGTAGACGCGCACGTTCGGGCGCAGAATGCCGGACGGAATCAGCCGCAATATGGTCTTCTTGCCGCCGATCACCAGCGTGTGGCCGGCGTTGTGACCGCCCTGGAAACGGACCACGCCTTGCGCGTGCTCGGTCAGCCAGTCGACGACCTTGCCTTTGCCTTCGTCACCCCACTGGGTGCCGATGACGACCACGTTCTTCCCCATGTGCCGCTGCCTGGCTTACTGCTCGCGCGCAACGAGTGCCGCGAGCTGACGCAAGTCGAGTGTGAACCCGGTCGCCGGCCGGGCCCGGCCGAACGCCTTGCCGATGCCATCGTAGCGTTCGCCACGGCCGATGGCGTTGGCTTCTCCACCGGTGAAAACCGAGAAGCTGGCGCCGGTCTGGTAGTGATAGCCGCGCAGATCCGCCAGGTCGACGTGCACCGCGTCGACCCGCGGCGCCGCGGATTTTGCGAGCGTCGTCAATGCCGACAGCGCGCTGTCGATCGACGGGGTGTCCGGAAGTTGCGTGCGGGCAGCGGCAAGCACTTCGTCGGCCGGGCCATAGAGCGACGGCAGCGCCATGAATGCATCGCGCCAGGCGGCTGGCAATCTCGCGGTGAGTAGAGCGATCGCCGGCACGTCCTTCGTTCGCAGCGCCGTGAACAGCTCGCTGTCGGCGCTATTGCCTGCAATGTGCGCGCTGTTGGCGAGCGCACGGTATACGCCAACGTGTCCCAGATCCACATGCAGGGCACGGGCGCCGGCGAGCGAGAGCGAGGAGAGCGACAAGGCCAGCACCTCGCAATCGGCTTCTATGTTGGCATCGCCATAGAGCTCGGCACCGATCTGCAGCACTTCGCGCGTACGCGCAAGCCCGGGCGCGACGGTGCGCAGGACGCTGCCCGCGTAGCACAAGCGGGTCACGCCAGGCTCGTTCAAGAGGTGCGCATCGATGCGCGCGACTTGCGGCGTGATGTCGGCGCGCACGCCGAGCAGACGGCCGGAGAGCGGATCGATCACCTTGAATGTCTGCAGCTCGAGGTCGTGTCCGGTTCCGGTGAGCAGCGAATCGAGGTGCTCGATCAGCGGCGGCTGCACCAGCCGGTAATGGTTCGCGCGGAAGTGATCGATCAGCGTCCGCCGCAGTTGCTCGATGGCCTCGGCCTCCGGCGGCAGAATGTCCTCGATGTACTCGGGCAAAACCCAGTTACGCACGGATGACCATCAAGGTAATGACGCCGACGCCAATCGATATGAGCCCGATAAAGCGAAGCTGCCCGTCGGATAAGTCTGTCAGACGGCGAAACGCGTCGCGCCACACGCGCGGCGCGATCAAGGGCAGTATTCCCTCGAGCACCAGCACCAGGGCGCATGCCGCAAGAAAAGCTTCCGGCACCGCGTGTTCCCGGTCTGGGTTTACTTGCTCGGGCGGCGCTGCACGGCCCGGCCGCCGCCCGACTGCTTCAGGTACTGGAAGAAATCGGAGCTTGGATCGAGCACCATGACGTCGCTCTTGTTTTTGAACGTCGCCTTGTACGCCTCCAGGCTGCGATAGAACGAATAGAACTCCGGGTTCTGTCCATACGCGCCGGCGTAGATCGCCGAAGCTTTGGCGTCGCCTTCGCCCTTGGTCTTTTGCGCCGCCTTGTAGGCGTCGGCGAGAATGACCTCGCGCTGGCGATCGGCATCGGCGCGGATTTTCTCCGACTCGGCGCCGCCCAGCGAGCGGAGCTCGTTGGCGACGCGCTTGCGCTCGGACTCCATCCGCTGATAGACCTGCGCCAGCACTTCGTCAGGAAGCTCGACCCGACGCAAGCGAACGTCGACGATTTCGACGCCGATGGTCCTCGCGTCAGCGTCGGCTTTCTGTCGCGCTTCATTCATGATGTCGTTGCGCTGGGTCGAGATGGTCTCGTGTATGGTGCGCTTGTTGATCTCCTGCGCGAGATTGGCGCGGATCGTCTGCGCCAGGCGGCGCTTGGCGGCTTCCTCGTCGCCGGTGACGCTCTGGTAGTACTTGCGCACGTCGATGATGCGCCAGTAGGCGATGAAATCGACCCTCAGCGGTTTCTTCTCCGCGGTCGTGATCCGATCGGGCTCGGGCGCATCCAGCGTCAGGATGCGACGGTCGTAGAATTTGATGTTCTGTACCAGAGGCACCTTGAAATACAGTCCCGCCTCGGTTTTGGCGTCGATGAATTCGCCCAGTTGAAACTTGATCGCGAACTGTTTCTGATCGACGGTGTACAGCGACTGGGACAGGACCAGCACGACCGCGACCAACAGCGCGAGAATGGGCACCGCCGCTTTCATCGTGGATCTCCGCGGTCGCGGCTGCGCGGAAGCTCGCGGCCACGGCTCGGGTCGAGCGTCACCGTCGCCTCCGGCGCCGCAGGCGGGCGCGCGTCGGCACTGGTCGGGCTGCCGGTTCCTGCCTGCGTCTGCTTCAGGAGCTGATCCAAAGGCAGGTACAAGAGGCTGTTTCCGCCCTTCTGATCGATCAGTACTTTGCTGGCGTTGCCGAGCACCGACTGCATCATGTCCAGATAAAGTCTCTCTCGCGTCACGCCAGGTGCCTTGGAGTACTCGACGAGCACCTGCTTGAACCGGCTGGCGTCGCCATCGGCTCTCTGCACGACGCTGGCGTTGTAGCCGTCGGCTTCCTGCAGCAGGCGTGACGCCATGCCGCGCGCGAGCGGAACGACGTTGTTCGCGTACGCCTGGCCTTCGTTCTTCTGCCGCTCGCGGTCCTGGCTCGCCTTGACCGCGTCGTCGAATGCCGCCTGCACCTGTTCGGGCGGCTGGGTATTCTGCAGCGTCACCTTCTGCACATAAACGCCCGTGCCATACCGATCGAGCATCTCCTGCATCTTCTTTTCGGTTTCGGTCGCGATCTGCGCGCGTCCCTCATAGAGGGCGAAATCCATCTGCCTGCTGCCGACGACTTCGCTGATGGCGGTCGCCGCGACCTGCGCCACGATGTCGTCCGGCTTGCGCGCATTGAATACGTACTCCGCCGCATTCTTCAGGTTGTATTGCACCGCGAACTGAATGTCTATGATGTTCTCGTCATCGGTCAGCATCAGCGATTCCTTGGCGATCTTGTTCTTGGGATTGCTGTTGCGGTAACCGATTTCGACGGTCTTTACTTGCGAGAAATCGACGACCTCCACGGCCTCGATCGGAAATGGAAGGTGGTAGCGAAGCCCGGGCTGCGTCGCCTCGGTGAAGCGCCCGAAATGAGTCACGATGCCGCGGCGGCCTTCGTCGACGATGTAGAAGCCGCTCGCCAGCCAGACCAGAAGGACCAGCGCCGCGAGCAGCCCAACGCCTCCGATCGGCAGCGAACGGCGGGGCGGCTCGCCGTCGCCGGGCGGCGTCGTGCGGCCGAACATCTCGGAGAGGCGACGGTTGACGTTGCGCCAGATCTCGTCGAGATCTGGCGGCCCGCTGCGGCCGCGCTTACCCCATTGCGGGTCGTTGAGGGACATGGCAGATGCCTTACGGCGGGCGTGGGCGGGGTGGAGAGTCTTGTCGGATGGGTCTGGCGCCGCGTCAGGCGGTCGCCGCCCGAACCACGGGGCGGGGGAACCGCTCGGCCAGCGCGGCGCGCATTTCGGGCACGCCCGCGCCGGTCAGCGCGCTCAGACGAACAGAGGCAATTTTACCATATTCGTCGCGCTCGACTCCGGGCGCGTGTTCCGCGATATCGCACTTGTTCAACACCATGATCCGCGGAACATCGTCAGCGCCGATCTCGGAGAGCACCGCGTCGACGGCGGCAATCTGCCGCACACGATCGGGATGACTCGCGTCGATCACGTGCAGCAAAAGGTCGGCGTCGACGGCTTCCTTCAGCGTGCCTCGAAAGGCGGCGACCAGATCGTGCGGCAGATCCTTGATGAATCCCACCGTGTCCGAGACGACGATAGTTTCCGCGCCCGGCAACGCTAGCCGGCGCAGCGTGGTGTCGAGGGTCGCGAAAAGCTGGTCTGCGGCGAAGCTCTCGGCGCCGGTCAGACGGTTGAACAGAGTCGATTTGCCGGCGTTGGTGTAGCCCACCAGCGCGACGTTGCGAACCGCGGCGCGCCGCCGCGCGCGCCGCTGCGTCTCGCGCTGGCGGCCGACAAGCTGGAGCCGATCCTTGAGCAACTTGACGCGCTGACCGATCAGGCGGCGGTCGCTCTCGAGCTGCGTCTCGCCAGGCCCGCGCAGCCCGATGCCGCCGGTTTGCCGCTCGAGGTGGGTCCAGCCGCGTACCAGGCGGGTCGAAAGATGAGCGAGTTGCGCGAGCTCGACCTGAAGCTTGCCTTCCGCGCTCTGTGCCCGCTGCGCGAAAATATCCAGAATAAGGCTCACTCGATCGACGACACGGCAATCGAGCGCCCGCTCCAGGTTGCGCTGTTGCGCCCCGGACAGGGAATGATCGAAGATCACGATGTCGGCGCCGCTTTCGATCCGCCGGGCGGCGATCTCGGCGACCTTGCCGCTGCCGGCGAAAAGCGCCGGATCCGGCCTCGCCCGGCGGGCGGTGATGACTTCCGTCACCGTCGCCCCGGCCGACAGCGCCAGCGCCTTCAGCTCGTCGAGACGCTCCGCGAGATCGCCTTCGCCGAAATCGATCTCGACCAGCAGCGCGCGATCGCCACGTTCGGGACGATCAAGCATCGCCGGACTTCAGCACGCCGGGGATCATCCGGCCGACGCCAATGCGGGCTCGCTCACGCGAAACCGAGGGCCGGCCGTTCGGCCAAGAAACGCGGGTCAGGGTTCGCGATCGTTTTCGTGCGGCGGCATGGTAACGGCGCGTGCGGGAACGACGGTCGAGATGGCGTGCTTGTACACCATCTGGGTGACCGTATTCTTCAGCAGCACGACGTACTGATCGAAAGACTCGATCTGACCCTGCAGTTTGATGCCGTTGACGAGGTAGATCGAGACCTGTACGTGCTCCTTGCGGAGAGTGTTCAGGAACGGGTCTTGTAGCATTTGCCCTTTATTGCTCATGGGTGTTGCTCCGCTTATGGTTGGAAGCTTTGAAGCTGCTGCGCTTGCGGTCCTGCATTGCTCGCGACAGCCGCGAATGGGCCACCGCAGGGCCGCTTGCCAGCAATATGGCCGGCGGGCGCAACGGTTTGGCCGGACTCCAGGTGCTATTTGGAACGGCGGGGCTTGCGACGGGCGGCAGACCCCGCATACGGGTTGGCGCCGGTCTTGAATTGTATCCTAAGCGGCGTTCCCTGCAGTTTGAACACGTCGACGAAGAAATGTTCCAGAAAGCGACGATAGGTCTGCGGGATGGTGCCGAGCGCGGATCCGTGGATCACGATCACCGGCGGATTCATTCCCCCCTGGTGGGCATAGCGCAGCTTCGGCCGAACCAAGCCTGAGCGCGGCGGCTGCTGCAGGGCTACGGCATCGGCCAGCGCGCGGGTCAGCTTGGGCGTCGGCAGCTTGGACATTGCGGCGGCGTACGCCCCGTCGACCGAGCGCAACAGCGGCCCGATGCCTTTCCCGTCGCGCGCCGAGATCGTGTGCATCTTGGCGAAAGCGAGGAAGCCCAGCTTGCGTCCAAGCTCCCGTTTTATTTCGGCGCGTTCATCGGTGCCGATGTCGTCCCACTTGTTCACCGCTACCACCAGGGCCCTTCCGGCGTCGAGAATGTGACCCGCAATGTGCGCGTCCTGCTCCGATATCTCGGCTTGCGCATCGAGCAGGAGGACGACCACGTTGGCATCTTCGATCGCCTGCAGCGTCTTGATCACTGAAAATTTCTCGATCGCTTCGAAGACCTTGCCGCGGCGGCGCACGCCCGCGGTGTCGATGAGCGTGTAGCGGCGGCCGTCGCGATCAAAATCGAGATACAGCGCATCGCGGGTGGTGCCCGGCTCGTCGAATGCGATCACCCGTTCCTCGCCGAGCAGCGTGTTGACCAATGTCGATTTGCCAACGTTGGGCCTGCCGACGATGGCGACCTTGATTCGCGATCCATCGTGATCAGCGTCCGCGTCGGTTGAATCGTCGGCGCTTTTCGCGGGGCAGAGCGCCAGGGCGATGTCGACCAGATCGCGCACGTTCTCACCGTGTGCCGACGAGATGGGGAGCGGCGTGCCCAGCGCGAGCTCGTGGAATTCCGCGGTGACGCGCTCCGGCGCGATGCCTTCCGACTTATTCACCGCGAGCACCACCGGGCGGCCGGAACGCCGCAGGAGATCGGCGATATTGCTGTCTTGCGCGGTCAGGCCCTCGCGGCCGTCAACCAGGAAAATCACCGCATCGGACTCGGCGATCGCCTGTCGGGTCTGCTTGGCCATAGCGTGCATGATGCCGCTCTTGACCTTGGGCTCGAAGCCGCCAGTGTCGACCACGAGATAGGGACGATCCGCGCCGCGGCCGCGGCCAAAATGACGATCGCGCGTCAGGCCGGGAAAGTCCGCGACCAGCGCGTCGCGTGACTGCGTCAGGCGATTGAAGAGCGTCGATTTCCCGACATTGGGACGGCCGACGAGAACGAGCGTGGGAAGCATCGGTCGTGCAACAAGATGTCGAGCGCGAGACCCTTGAGCGCCGGAGCGCCGGCCTCAGCGCGCGCTAGCGCTGATCAGCGTGCCGCCTGCCGACTGCCAGACGGCGGCGTTGCCCACCGTCACCGGCTGCGACAGCGCGGCGGAGCCGTCGGTGGCGACGCGGCCGACCAGATTGCCGTCATTGCGGTCGAGCAGGTGCAGATAGCCCTCGCCATCGACGATTCCGACATGCTCGCCGACCACAACCGGTCCGCTGGGAAAGCGGGCAGCGAGCTTGTCCTGCTTCCAGATCGAGGCGCCGGTCGACTTGTCGAGCGCGTGGATGGAGCCTTTATCGTCGGTAATGTAGAGGTTGCGGCCGTCGACGGCGATGCCGCCAAGGCTCGAGAAGTCCCGTGACCAGATCAATGTGCCGCGGACAATGTCGAAGCAGGCGACGCGCCCTTGAAACGCGGCGGCGCAGGCCTGCCGCTCCTCGACGATCGGGGCGCTGGTGACGTCGGCGATACGCTCGAGCTCGGTCGCGCCTTTGGGCGTCGCGACGCTCGCCTCCCAACCGAGCGCGCCGGTGGCGATGTCCAGCGCCAGCAGCCTGCCGCCGGCGGTGCCGGTGAAAAGGGCGCCACGACTCGTGGTACCGCCGGCAAAGCGGCGCACCGTCAGCGGAGGATTGGCGCGCTGATAGAACCACTTCTGGCTGCCGTCCGCGTCGGACAGGCCGTAGATGCGACCGTCGAGCGCCCACACGACGACTTTCCCATCGGCGGCCTTGGGCGGACCGGCAACTTCAGTCGAGACCTTGACCTGCCACAGGGTTTTGCCGGTGGAGTCGAACGCGATCACGTCCCCTTTGGCGGTGCCGACGACGACCGCCCCGGGCGGCGCTCCCACGCCGGCCGACAAAGGCCGTTCGGCCTTGATCCGCCAGATCTGCCGGCCGCTAGTCGGATCGACGCTGACGATGGTTCCGTCAGGACTGGCGGCGTAAATGGCGTCGGGACGCACCGCCGGGGCGAAGCTCTCGCCGCCCTTGGCACCCAGC